>QNFD01000006.1 GCA_003645435.1 Gammaproteobacteria bacterium
CATGCTGGTGGATAGGCTTTGGCAAACTCGATTGTGCCTTCGTACTTGCCCCTGAGAATAACGCGTTTGAGAGTCCCCCAGTCAGGTTTGCTGGTTGATTTGAGTCCTTTATCGAGCATTCGCTAGAATGAATAGTTGACATCCATTGTCGTCAATTCTCCGTAACCACCGGAAAACATGATGCCTTTCTTCAGCCTGAAATCAATTTTCGTCTTGCTCACCTGTTTGATGGATTCGGCTGCATCTAATTCATAGTCCCATTTACGGCCGGGCTTAAACTGGATCAACTTGCTGTAGATGCAGCTGTGAATTTCCTCGTCCACTACACCGAGCGAAAATGCCGGGTCGAGGCTGCGTATATCGGCGAAGCTACGTACCCTTAGTATTTTTTTTCCGTCGGCAAAAATGATTTCACTCATGCCGCCAGTTGCGGTGGCCAGACCCAGGGCGCCAGATGTCCGTAAAAAACGACGCCGGCTAATAGCCGAAACTGGTTTATCTTCAAATTTGTTTTTCAATGCTAACTCCTTCGGGAATTCTAATTTTTTCAGCGGCTTTGAATGAAAGTGGTTTTACAGCTTTCTAATCATAACTTAAAGTAAATTGAGTTTATCCCAGAATTTCGAATCTGCGAAATTGCGTTTCAGTTGCGATTGAGTCAATCTTATGTTTCTAGTAGTTAATCAGCGGGTAAACAATGTCAGCTAAGATCGCGGTCGGTGGTTTTCAGCATGAAACCAACACATTCGCCCCGCACAAGGCGGATTTTGAAGAGTTTGTGAAAGCCGATGGCTGGCCCGGACTGACGCAGGGAGATGCGCTTTTTACGGTGATGGCGGGGCGGAACCTCCCATTAGCGGGGTTTATCGATGCCGCGCGGCATAGCGGTCACCTTTTGTATCCCATGTTGTGGTGTTCTGCCGGACCCAGCAGTTATGTCACTAACGATGCCTTTGAACGTGTAGCCGATCTGTTTTGCGAGTATCTTCGATCCTTTGATGATCTCGATGCAGTATATCTCGATTTGCATGGTGCAATGGTGGTGGAGGATTTTGAAGACGGGGAGGGTGAGTTATTACGCCGCGTGCGAGAAATCATCGGTGCCGATATGCCGCTCATCGTCAGTCTTGATTTACACGCCAATGTCACCGAGGCGATGGTGCAGCACGCGACAGCGATAGCAGTTTATCGCACCTACCCACATCTCGATATGGCTGAAACGGGAGCCAGGGCAGGCGAGCTAATGGATGCAGCCCTGACCGGGGAACCTGTTTTCGGTGGTATGCGTAAGATACCGTATCTATTTCCGCTGACATCTCAATGTACCGACTTTGAGCCCTGTAAATCGATTTACGGGGCAGTTACGAAGGCTGCTGCGAGCGAGGCCTCACTATTAAATGCAGATTTTGCCACCGGATTTCCACCAGCCGATATTGCTGAATGCGGTGCCGCGGTTTTGGTTTATGGTACTCGACAGGATATCGTCGATAAGACCCTGGATGCCCTGTTTGAGCAAGTGATGGATGCCGAACCGCACTTTGTGAACGAGTTGCTATCACCCGATGAAGCGGTGCAAAAGGCAATGTCTGTGTCAACCGGCAAGCCGGTGGTGTTGGCAGACGCACAGGATAATCCCGGCGCCGGCGGTACATCGGATACGACCGGTGTACTGGAAGCCCTGATTCGAAATGGCGCCAGAGCAGCAACACTTGCGGTGATGTACGACCCGGAAGTCGCAGGACATGCCCATGAGGCAGGCGTGGGTGCACAGATCGAGGTTGCCCTGGGTGCGAAATCCGGATTTGAAGGTGTTTTGCCTTATAAAGGTCGCTTTGAGGTTGAGGTGCTCGGTGATGGCCATTTCGATTTTACCGGCGAAATGTATAAGGGCTCGGTGGCCGAGCTTGGTCGAATGGCATTGCTGCGAGTGCTTGAACCGGGTTGTGATGTGCGCGTAATTGTTGGTAGCGAACGCGGGCAATGTCTGGATCTGGCGATTATTCGACACCTCGGTATCGAACCGACCGAGCAATCGATACTGGTGGTTAAAAGCTCGGTTCACTTTCGTGCAGACTTCGATCCAATTGCCGCCGAGACCCTGGTCGTCGCGGCACCCGGTGCCCACCCCTGTCAGTTAGTTGATTTGCCTTATCGAAATTTGCGTAAAGGGATTCGGCTTGAGCCGATGGGGCCCGAGCATTCGTAGCCGGAGTACCAGGAACCTAATCTTCAGCTTGCCAGAGCATAGGAAACCAGTCTTCGCGCATGCGGTCGCCTGATTGCATTCCATGATTGGTATAAGGCGGTGATGTTTCACCGGGTCTCTCGTAATAAACGACATCGTCTCCTATCCACCGGGAAGAGAAGGCGCGGCGCATGGATTTTATCTCGGCATTGCTGGTGCCGTGCAGGGTACGAAAATCAAATATAATCGCATCGCCGGGCTGCAGTGACCAGGCGGCGATATCAAAGTCTTCGGGGATAGCATCGATATCCGGAACAGCTTCCATGTTCGGATCGCGGTTACTGTCTTCGAAGTCAGCGCCGTCCAGAAATACGCGGGGATAGAAAAGTTTATTCCAGTGATGCGAGCCTTTTACAAAACGTACGGTGACGTCGGCCGCGGCCACATCGAGCGATACGTAAACACTGGCGGTCTGCGTGCCATCGATACAGTAGTAGGGCAGGTCCTGGTGCCAGGGCGTTGCATGCCGGGTACCCGGTGCTTTTAAAAATGCGTGCTCGTGGAAGAACTGCGCGGATTTACCACACATGAATTGCCCCGCCATCGAAGCGGCGCAGGAGTGGGTAATATAATCGAGGTATTCGGGAATGAGTTGCCAGTTGCAATAACTGTCGAAAAACCGTCCCGGTTTACCCTCCGGGTTACTTTCACAGGGAAAAGCAAACTGCTGGGGATTGTCCAAATTTCGCCGCAAGCCGCTGCGTAGCGACTCGACCCAGTCGTTAAACGCGCCGCGCAGTAAAACGACGCCGTCTCTCTGGTAGGTTTTAATATCATCGGCGCTTGCCTGGTAGTGTGGCACAGCGCTAGTGTCTATATCGCCCACGTTACCCTGCCAATCTACCGTTGTGTCGTTAAAGCCCTCAGTCTGATTCATGTTTTCCCCAGACGATTTATCTATAGTTATCTGGTTATCAGGCTAGAGTATTTGTACAGAATTGCAAGTTAGGTGTAGGTATCTGTTAGCGCCCCTCAAGCTTCCGCTCCTGCTCACGCCCCTTACCGGGACGCCGGACCGCTACATCCATGTAGGCAACCCTAACCCTCTCCCCGAAGGGGCGAGGGAGTTTTTACATTAGTCCATCAGTTTGCCGAGTCATACGATTAGCACTTTTGACCCCTTCTCCCCTCGGGGGAGGCAAATAAATACTCCTGCATTATTTGCATACTTCACATCCATGTGAATAAAGGCAGGGATGAGGGGGTTGAGTGTTAGCCACCGAGTGCAACATACCCAGAATCACTAAGTAATCAAAGGCTCCCTAATTGATATCAGTACTGATAAAGTAGTTTTGCGACATTTAAAACCCCGACCAGTGGAAACTAGCTTAATGCACGTTGCTAAAACAAACCGACTGCACTTGCGCCATATTGAGATTGAGGATGCAGGATTCATGTTGGGTCTGCTAAACGAACCTGATTTTATAAAATTTGTGGGTGATAAAGAAGTCCGCGATCTTGACTCGGCGCAAAATTATATTCGGCAAGGTCCAGTCGCCAGCTATGATGCCTATGGTTTTGGATTGTACCTGGCCGAATTGATCGACTCCGGCGAAGCTATCGGTATTTGTGGCTTACTCAAACGTAGTTTTCTCGAAAGTGCCGATCTTGGTTTTGCCCTGATGCCTGCGTTCTGTGGGCATGGCTACGCGTTCGAAGCAGCAATGGCGACGATAGGCCTGGCTCGCGATACCCTGAAATTGCCGAATCTCGTCGCTTTTACCGCGGACAACAATACTCGTTCGATCAAGCTGCTGCGGAAACTAGATATGTCGTTCGACAAAATGATAGCTCTGCCTGGATCCGATAAAGAGGTAAAATTGTTTAGCCTCAGGTTATGAAGAGCCAAACATGATATTAACTAATAGAACCGGTTTGTTTCTTGTTTTACTGGTGATGCCGATATTTTCTCTGGCGGCGGAGCTGTTGCTTATCGATGCTCACATCCACTATAGCCACGATGCCTGGGCGCGAACACCCCCCGCGGAAGCGGTTGCCATCTTACGCGAAGCAGGAATCAAAAAGCCCTGGTATCGAGTTCCAGCGACGAGGGTACGCAAAAACTCTATGCCATTGCTCCCGATCTTGTTGTTCCCGTACTGCGACCCTATCGAAAACGCGGTGAAACAGGTAAATGGCTGCACGACGAAAGCGTCGTCGACATGCTGGGCGAGCGGTTAAAAAAATACCGCTATGCAGGCATAGGTGAATTCCATGCCTCGGGCGAGGCGGTTGAATTACCGGTAGTGCAAAAGCTAATTGAGCTGGCGAAACAATACGGCATATTCCTGCACGCGCACTCGAATCGTGATGCGATTGAGAGAATATTCAAACACAATCCAAACGCCCTGATTTTGTGGGCGCATGCCGGGTTTGAGGAGACCGATGAAATCCGCGTAGCCATGCAGAAATATCCGAACCTGTGGGCCGATTTATCATATCGTGACGAATTCTATCTCACTGATGAGATCGACCCCGATTGGCGTCGGTTATTCCTCGATTTTCCTGATCGTTTTTTACTCGGTACCGATACCTATACGCCGGATCGCTGGCACCTGGTGGTTGAACGCGCCGACGAGTCGCGTGACTGGTTAAAAATGCTGCCGGAAGAGGTTGCTAAAAATATTGCCTATCGCAATGCTGAGCAATTACTAAACAGGGCAGGGTGGGAGTGAGTCCGGGCTGGGAAGTATTATTCTGAGTCGTGTGTGTGCCCCCTCACCCCAGCCCTCTCCCGCGAGGGGAGAGGGAGTAATATTGTCCCCTCTCCCCTCGCGGGAGAGGGTTAGGGTGAGGGGCGCAATGCCCAGCTATTCTCATACCACAAGTTGAATTAAGATGAAGCTCGCCAGCTCCATATTGCGGAAACAAATAGTGCCAGCAGCCCAACCGATTCTATGATCTTGTCATAATGAATGTACATGGTGCCAATGACGATAAGCGCACCGATAGCGCTTAGAATCAATGGCCCGCGTATCTTGTTTTTCCTGAATGCGATGAAAACCATGGCAAGCGTAATCAGCGCCAACAGGCTGATTGCCGCGGCCTGGACGTGGGGATTAATCACCAGGGTAATTCCAAGTGCAGCAAAAACAGCGATTAAAATGAACAATCCATTGCAGGCAATAAAAGCCAGGACTGCCCCTAAAGCCGCTAGCTGACTGGGCCTGGTTGCCTTATCAGGTTTGTCGTCTGAATCGGGTTGCATGGTTTAATCTCCCACTTGAATAACGGGAGCGGGTCTTTTTGATACGAATTTTTCAGCCTCGATAAATATGCGCTTTATTTGCGGGTGTTGTTGTTTAATCTTGACGTCGATTTCGGCAACGCATTTTTCGATTTCATCGGCGCTGATATTGTCGTTAAAGTCGACACTGATATTCGCCAGTATATAGTCGGGTCCCATATGCATCGTCAGTATTTCGTTGACGTGTTCAATATTTTTGCTGGTCTGCAAAATTTCGCGGATAGCCTTGATAATGGAACGGTTTGCACTCTCGCCGATCAATAAGCCCTTGGTTTCGTAGGCCAGCCAGATCGCGGTACCGATCAGGATAAGACCTATTACCATAGAGGCAATCGAATCAAACACCAGTATGCCGGTATACTGGCTCAGAGCGATACCGGCAAAAGCCACCGCAAGCCCGAGCATGGCGGCTGAATCTTCAAACAGCACAACAAAGATAGTAGGGTCCTTGGCGCGCTGTATCGCTTCGACATAACCCCATTTACCTTTCATCTTGCTGAACTCCTTGAACGCAAAAAACCAGGCCGCGCCTTCGAATACCATCGCCAGCCCGAGTACCACGTAGTTAATCATCGGGTTGCTAATCGGTTCGGGGTTTTGAAAATGCTTTATGCCCTCGTAGATCGAAATTCCGCCTCCGAGCGCGAAGATTAAAATTGCGACGATGAAGCTCCAGAAATAGATTTCCTTACCATAGCCAAACGGGAAATCATCATCGGCCGGTTTCGCCGCACGCTTGATGCCATACAATAATAGAATTTGATTACCTGTATCCACTAATGAGTGAATACCCTCGGATAACATGGCCGAGCTTCCGGTGAAAGCGGCTGCGCCAAACTTGGTGATCGATATCAGGGTATTACCGATGAGCGCTGCAATAATTACTTTTTTTGAGCCAGATGACATGGTGAACTCTGTTAGTTGTGAATCCTGGACAGGCTGAATTGATAATCCATTGTAAGCCAGGCTATTCGTTAAACCCTACTTTTTCCATATTGGCCTTGAATCGCGCCCGCTCGACTGGCTCCGAAGAGTTTCCGCGAACGATTCCGGAAACTTTGAAATCACCATCAAGCGCCCTGATTTCTTCTGCGATTTTATGAGCCTCTTCAGCCTGACCGTCCTTTAACAGTACGTCTATCAAATGGACTCTCAGCAATGGCGATTCCGGCTCCATGTCTATGCCCTGGCGATAGGCTACTTTTGCTTCTTGCAGTCGCCCTTCATTTTCATGGAGATAACCTTCGATCACTAGAAACCAGGGTGGACAGATCGGCGCCAGCCGAATCGCAGTCTGGTATAGCAGTAGCGCTTTTTCAGCCTCGCCCGCGAAGGCGCGGTTCCAGGCCGCTATCGCCTGGACCTCGGTATTTCCTGGTGCAATCGAAACCGCCTTTTGACAAGCTGAAACGGCCTGCTCTGTTTCGCCGCGTAGTTGCCAGATAGCGCCCCTCAGAATCCATGCATCTGCACTTTGCGGGGTGAGTTTCAGGGCCTTTTGAGCTGCCTCGTCGGCTTCATCGAGTGCGCCATCTATAGAATCTGTCCAGCTAAGAAAGGCTTCCTGCCAATGTAACCAGCCTAGTATCGTCCATGCATAGCTGTAATCTGGATCAATCTCCAGGGCCATTTTAACCAGATCGCGTGCCTGGTTAATGTTTTCCCTGATGTAGCTATCCTGGAGTTCGGCAGCCCGGGTACAAAGCTCCCAGGCCTTGACACTTTTAGTGCCGGCGCTCCGCTCTCTAGCCCTGTCACCGTCAGTGAGCAGCACCTTCATTTCGACCGAGATACTAAGGGTAATTTCGTCCTGCACCGCAAAAATATCGTCCAGTTCGCGATCATAGCTTTCGCTCCAGCAATTTTCCCCGCTGAGTGTATCGATCAGCTCAGCATTAACGCGAATCCGATTGCCGCTCTTGCGGATGCTGCCTTCTAAAATATATCTGACCTGCTGCTCGGCCGCGATCTCATCGAGAGAGGCCTGTCGTTCTTTGTAAACAAGCGTTGAATGACGGGCGACAACATGTATACCTCTAAACCTCGACAGGGTTGAGATTATGTCGCTGGTAATGCCATCACTGAAATATTCCTGTTCGGGGTCGCCGCTCATGTTCTCGAACGGCAGTACCGCGATCGTTGGCGTGTTTTCAGAGTGATCTTCGATTTCATCGCAGAGGCCTGCCTTTAACAGTGAATCGAAGAGTGCCTCGAAATCTTCTTCAAACTGGCAGGGGAAACCATCGGACCAGAGTGAGCGCCATTGCTCGACCGAGGTCGGATAGCTTGGCATTTGCTGACGTGCTACCTCGTGATAAACTTTCATTTCGGCCCGCGCCTGGTCGATACTGCCCAGGTTAACCAGGCAGGCGCCGATCTGGGCAAACAGACTGGGAGGTAAATGGGGAATCGATCGGTACGCTTTTAGCGCTTTTGCATTGTTGCCCGACAGGAAGTAAACCAGTCCGGCATTCCAGCCTGTGTAGGGATGGTGAGGGTCTAGTTCGATGGCACGTTCTGCCAGTGGTACTGCTTCGTCGAACCGACGCATGGTAGCCAGTATATAGGCCCGCATGGCAAGGCCGTCGGGCAGCATCGGATTCAGTTCTATGCATCTGTCGGCATGAAACAGGCTACGCTCAAAATCAAGCCTATAGTACAGGTTCTCGGACATGAAGGCATGCGCGATAGCGCTATCGGGGTCCAGTCCGAGCGCTTTTTCCGCATGCTGGCGGCCTGAATCGAGCGATTTGGCCGGATCCGTTGACCAGTTTTCATACATCCCGGAGTTATAAACGGCCACGAGCCCAGTATGTGCCTCGGCATTGTTGGGGTCGATTTCGATACACTTTTGAAACTGTTCGTTAGCCAATGCCCAATCGGTCGAGTTGATTCTTTCGCCATGGTACCAGCCGCGCATCAGGTAGTCGTAAGCCTTCTGGTTGATAGCCGGTTTTTGATACTTCGATAGCTTTACCTTTTTACCGATACGGCCATAGATGGTGGCAGCAATGGTTTGACTGAGTTCCTCCTCGAGCTCAAAAATCTGGTCGAGTTCGGTATCATAGCGTTTGCCCCAGATCTGATTACCGCTAGCAGCCTCTACTAGTTGAGCTGTAATTCGAACCTTGCTCGGCGAATTTCGAACACTACCTTCAACGATGTATTGAACCTCAAGTTCATCACCAATTTCCTTAATACTTTTGTCGCTGCCTTTAAAGGCGAAACTGAAATGTCGGGACTTGACTGTCAATTCTTTAAATGAACTGAGACTGAGGATAACGCTCTCGGTTATGCCGTCGCTGAAATACTCCTGTTGTGGGTCACCCGACAGGTTGTCGAAAGGAAGTACGATGATTGTAGGCAGTTGGGTTTTGTCGACTGGTTCAATTTTATCATCGATATCATCACATAAGCCCGCTTTCATCAGATACTCGATCATATCCTCGGTCATCTGGGTATCTCGATAAGGCAGATTATCTGACCAGAAGACGGTCCATTCAGCTCTGTTGATTGGTATTGACAACATGGAGTCTCGGTTGCTCTGTTGAAATTGTTGCATCGCTTGTCGCGCCTTAACCTCGTCGCCTGTTTTAAAATAAGCAATCACCAATAATGCCCTGAGATATGATTGGCTTGTATCCGCATTTAATATCGTAGCTATGGATTCGTCAGGTTGACCGCAGTACAGCTGCGACTCGGCGAGTATCCACTCAACCCAGGGATGATAGGGGTCGAGTTGAAGGCAGTATTTGGCAATTTCGAGAGCGGATTCGAATTCACCGATTGCATTTAAATTAAACGCCTTGCAAGCCAGAGAATTAGTATCGTTGGGATTCATCGCAAGAGCTTTTTCAATATGGTAAGCGGCGGCTTTATAATCCCTGCAAAATGTCATATGCATCGAGTAGTACATCTGCACCATGCCAACTTCGGGGTCGAGCTTGAGTGCCTTACGAATATACTCATCGGCCAGATTGAAGGCATTTTCGTAATCTATTACCCAGCGTTCCATCCAGTTGAGTACGTGGCATAGGTACAACAAAGCATGAGCGCGGACATTCCCTGGGTCTAATGCCAGGCAACGTTCTAATTTATCAATCGCAATTACCGTGTCTTCGCGAGTAAACTTGTTGCCATGGAACATGCCTCCTAATAGTAAATCGTAACTTTGCTGGTGGGAGGCATTTTTCGCAATGGCGATACGTTGTAAATCAGATTCGACTCGGCCAGTAACAGTCACCGCAATCGAACGACTGAGTTCTTCTTCGAGATCAAAGATATCACCGATGGTAGCATCGTATCGTTTCCCCCAAACCTGATTGCCATCGCCTGCTTCAATCAGCTGTACCGTAATTCTGACTCGATCATCAGACTTTCGAATACTGCCCTCGACGATATAGTCGACTGCTAACTCTTTTGATATTTCGCCCAGACTTTTGATTTGTTGCTTGAAGGCAAAACTGGAGTTTCTCGACTTGACCTGGAGCCCGGGAAACAGTGTCAGATTGAGGATAATGCTCTCGGTAATGCCATCGCTGAAGTATTCCTGATCAGGGTCACCGGATAAATTGTCAAAAGGCAGGACAGCGATACTGTGCAGTATCTGCTGAGAGGGATCTTCGAATGACGATTCGACAAATTGCCTCAGTCCAGCTTCACACAATGCCTCAAATGGGTAGTCAATACCTTCTTCGGGTCGGTAACTGGGAGAGGCCTTCCAGAGTTGCTCCCAGTCTTCGAGTGTTTCGGGAAACCGGGCCATATTCTTTCGCGCAATTTCGAGATAGAGATTCAGGTGTTTCGATGCCTTATCATGCTCACCCAGTCGCTGATAGCAGGCGGCCAGCCAGCCATCGATTTCGTCGGCGGGAATTGGCATGTTTTTAAATGTAGCTATCGCGTCTTCATAGCGCTTGCCGCGGTAGTAGGCCACACCCGCGACCCAGTCAATCCAGGGATGAAAAGGATCAAGAGTATGGCAGGCATCAGCCAGTTCGATAGCCTTACTCACATTACCCAGTGATGCCTGTGCTGCTGCGGCGGTGGCGAGGGTTTCAGGATCATTTGGGTTGAGCCGCAGGGCACGATCGGTATGCAACTCGGCCGCATCCCAATCTTCAGTAAATAGCAAGTACTCGGCGAAATCCGCCTGTATCAGGGCAATATCCGGGTCGAGTTCCATTGCCCTGCGAACATGAAACCCGGCGTTATCTATAGATTCTGATCTGGGGTCATGCCATCCGGACAACCAGTCGGTAACATAGGCCTGGTAGATGTGGTTATGGACTATGGCGTTATCGGGATCATTTTCCAGGCATTCGAGTAACAAGCCGATGCCGATCGCATTATCTTCTGGATTGAAACGGTTGGTATGGTACAAACCTCGCATCAGTAAGTCATAGCTTTGCATGTCCTTTGCGGGTTTACGAATGGCTATATCCTGATCGGTGATGTCGATCTTGCCCTTGATGGCCGCGACAATCGCCCGGGTAATCTCATCTTCGAGGGAGAAGGTTTGTTGAATGTTATTGTCGAACCGCTTGCCCCATATCTGTTCGCCGTTTTCAGTATTCACTAGCTGGGCAGAGATTCGAACCTGGTCAGACGATTTACGCACACTGCCTTCGACCACGTATAAGGACTGGAACTCCTGCCCAATCTCCTTCACCGACCAGTTTTTTTCAGCGGCGGCGAATGATGAATGTCGTGAATGTACCCTGAGCGAGGGAAAAAGCGAGAGCCCCATGATAATGCCTTCGGTGAGGCCGTCGCTGAAGTACTGTTGTTCGGGATCATCGGAAAGGTTATCAAACGGCAGCACCAGGATGCTGTGATCCTTGTTACTGGTTTCCGAAGAGGGGTCTGCGACTATATCCGGTGGCTCATTCAGGTCTGCGACCGGAGTGGTAGTTTTATTAACGTGCCTGGGACTTCCTCCTATGATTAGCTCTCGAAGTTCCATTGTTTCAGATTCGGGTTCAATCCCTAATTCCCTGTCAAGAACATCGCTGCAACGTTTATAACTTAACAGGGCGTGATTGCGATCCCCCTTTTCATGGTAGGCCCGCATCAGTATGCGCCAACCATGCTCATGCAGGGGGTCGTGATCTACCAGGCGTTCAGCAGATTCGATTGCTACTTTGTGTTGGTCTGCCGATATCTGCAAGTGACTCAAACCGGATAAGACTTCAACGATCTGGCGTTTAAATCTTTCCCGTTCAGTGGCTAACCATTCCTGGCTTGCGGCATCCCGGATTGTTATGCCTTCGAGAAATTCGCCCTGGTGGAGTTCGGCGGCCCTGGTCAGATTGTCGATATCTTCATTGGCTGCATGCTGTTCAAATTCGAGTGCATCCACCTGTATCAGTTCCGGGTTAATTCTAACGGTGGTTCTTTCAACTTCCAGAAGTAAGGGGCAGGTCTGTTCCAGTGATTTCTTGATAGAACTGAGTGACTGGCGCAACGAGTTCCTGGCCTGTTCTTCACCTCGATCACTCCAGAGCAGGTTGATCAGGCGTTCGCGAGGATGTCGGACACCGGGCGCCAGCGCCAGGTAAGCCAGCAACACTTCTGATTTACGTGTAGACAGGGTTAACAGGGAATCCGCAGATGTCCTGCACTCCATTTGACCGAGCAATTTAAGCTTTAGAACCGACAAAACACTCCTCAAGGTTTTATTGGCGGGTAGATCTCAACTTACTTCATTTAATTATCATTTAAATTCAATGACTTATAATATTTAATGATTTTTTAATGATTATTTTGTTGGATTTAACGCAATTGAGCAAGGGAATTATTGGGGCAGGGCGAGAATGCTTCCACTGAAAACAAACACACGGCAGAGAGGCACTAAAATGAGAAAAGTAAGCACTTCAGGACTTAGCAGCAACAACCCGGCACTCATGTTCAGCAGAGGAGTAGAGCAAATCGTTAGCGATCACATGGAACGAAAGCAAACATTCGATGACCAGGAACGACTGGCAAAGCAAGGCTCAGCTAAGAAGCAGGCTGACAATGGCAGCTTGTTCAGTACTCTGATTCAGCAGTTGTTCTGGCCCAGGACTGGTCGCCGGGCTTAATATTTCATTATTAACGGATAGCAGGCCATAGTTTAAATCGGTCGGTGTCATTACCGCCTGATTTAAACTATGGTTAAACCCACCGGACAGCAGCTTCCTATCGATGCTCGCCATTGCAATTTTACTGTTGCACCCAGGCCAGAGAACCGTTTTAATCCCAGGGTAGTTATTGCATCACTAAATTGTAAGCGGAGGAGTTATGACGTTAAAAGCATTAATCGTAGGTGCGGGCAGCGGCAACAGTGCTTCTTTTGCCCGGGTTTTGGCCGGGCAGGGCGCGGAAGTAGGGCTCGCCGCGCGTAATATTGAAAAGCTCGTAGACCTGAAAAACGAGATTGGCGGTTATGCAATTGCCTGCGATGTAACCGAGGCTGATCAGGTGGTAAATTTGTTTTTGCAAACTGATGCGATCATGGGAACCCCCGATGTTGTGCTTTACAACGCCAGTGGGTTTACCTCGGGGCCGATCGCCGAGCTTGATCCGCAGGCGGTTCTGCAGTCGCTGATGCTGACCGGCTATGGTGGGTTTCTAGTCGCGCAGCAAGCGGCAAAACGTATGCAGGCTGCCGGCAGCGGCGCGATATTTTTTACCGGGGCTACTGCGAGCGTAAAGGGTTTCCCACAATTCGCTCCTTTTGCGATGGGTAAGTTCGCTTTACGCGGCTTGACTCAAAGCCTGGCACGCGAACTGGGACCACTAAATATTCATGTCGCGCACTTTATCATCGATGGTTCGATTGCCTCTCCCGGACGTGATTTGAGTGAGGATAATCCGTCGACAAACACTGACGACGCGATGCTGGAACCGGATGCGATCGCCGAAACCTACCTGGCGGTATTGAATCAACATCGAAGTGCCTGGAGCCAGGAGGTAGATTTGAGGCCCTGGAGGGAGTCGTTTTAGGGTTAGTGGGATTGGCGTTACCTTTGCCCCTCACCCTAACCCTCTCCCCAGCGGGGCGAGGGAACAATCATACTCCCTCTCCCCGCCGGGGAGAGGGCAGGGGTGAGGGGTGCTGCATGCGGTTTACTTTTTCTGCAAACTAATCTGGCGCCCAACCCAGTCTGGTTTTTCGGTTAACTCTGCCTGCTTTAGCGCGGCCTGAACGGATTCTGGCATTTCAGTGGTGCGCGACTCACGTGTGTTGTAGTGTAATCCCATGAATTCAGCGGTAGCACAGAGATCACCATCGACGAGCATCTTGTGCGCAAACCAGATTTTTTTGGCGTCCGATCCGAGGATAATCGATTCGATATGCATCATCGCCGGACTGCGCACGTCTTTCAAATAGCGCAGATGGGTTTCCACCGTATAAAGTGCGCAACCGTTTTCATTGAAATAATCCACACCGATACCAAACTGATCCTGGAGTTTCCAGGTCGTGTTCGAAAAGGGCACCAGGTAATAGGCTTCGTTGAGGTGGCCATAGTCGTCAAGCCAGGAATCTTGCAGGGGTTCAGAGTGCAGCTTGAAGGTGGTCATATGCAGGCTCGTTGGTTACTATGAAGGGGTGGAACGAGTATAGATTTTTCGCCCAGCGGTTAAAAGATAAATTGGCTCTGCATGAAAATCATGTAATAAGATAGAACGTCATTCCGGCATGTTTTTAGCCGGAATCCATTGATAAAATTCCTAAGTATTTAAATACCGGCTTGCGCCGGCAAGACGAATGCTATTTTTACTAGCTATCTAGTATTATATGATTTTCATGCAGAGCTATTAAAGATAATAATTGGCCTGCAGAATTTAAACGACGGTCTTAATAATAAATATGCATGACGATTGTCTGATAGTAGAATCGCGCGATGCAAACAATAGTTAAAATTTCACAACTATCGAAAACCTACGATAACGGCTATCAGGCGCTCAAGCAGATTGACCTGGATATCTACGAGGGCGAAATACTTGCCCTGCTCGGTCCAAACGGCGCTGGTAAAACGACGTTAATTTCGGCTATTTGCGGCATTGTTTCGGCGAGTTCGGGGTCGGTTACCGTTGCCGGTCACGATATAGTCAGCGGTTACCGGACCACGCGCGGGATGATTGGCCTGGTACCACAGGAACTCACCCTCGGTGCGTTTGACACGGTCTGGAATACGATCCGATTTAGCCGTGGCTTGTTCGGTAAAAAGCCTAATCCAGCCTACCTCGATCAGTTACTCAAAGATTTGTCCCTGTACGATAAAAAGTATAGTGAGCTAATGACCCTGTCAGGCGGCATGAAGCGTCGGGTACTAATTGCCAAGGCCCTGTCTCACGAACCCAGGATATTATTTCTGGATGAACCCACTGCTGGCGTAGACGTTGAGTTGCGTAAGGACATGTGGAGACTGGTACGGCGTTTACAGGAGTCTGGCGTGACCATAATCCTCACCACTCACTATATCGAGGAAGCCGAGGAAATTGCCGATCGTGTCGGCATCATCAGCAAGGGTGAGCTGGTTCTGGTCGATGACAAGCGTAGATTGATGCAGGAGCACGGTAGGAAACAGCTGGTTCTGGAGTTGAAGCAGCCAATTGAGCAATTACCTGAATCCCTGCAGAAATACGACCTGGAATTGTCGGAAGAGGGCAGCAGGCTGACCTACACCTATGAAACCCACGGCGAGCGCACGGGCATCACGGCCCTGTTGCAGAGCCTGAGTGAGGCAGGGATAGCGATGAAAGACCTGAAAACCAGCCAGAGTTCGCTGGAAGATATTTTTGTCAATATTGTGAGGTCGGTAGTATGAATTTTCAGGCTATCCGCGTTATTTATAAATTCGAAATGTTACGGGCCTGGAACACGCTGTTGCAGACGATTGCATCGCCGGTGATTTCAACCTCACTGTATTTTGTCGTGTTCGGCGCCGCTATCGGTTCGCGCATTGAACAGGTTGAGGGCGTGCCATACGGACTATTCATCGTTCCGGGCCTGGTGATGTTATCCCTGCTGACGCAAAGCATCGCTAACGCATCGTTTGGAATTTTCTTTCCCAAATTTACCGGCACAATATATGAAGTCATGTCGGCGCCCATATCTTTCTTTGAAATTATTACCGGCTATGTTGGCGCTGCTGCTTCAAAGTCATTGATTCTTGGTACGATCATCCTGATAACGGCCAATTTATTTGTCGACCTCGAAATTGCCCACCCGGTGTGGATGGTTACTTTTTTGGTTCTAACCTGCGTTTCGTTTAGCCTGTTTGGTTTTATCATTGGCCTGTGGGCTACCAATTTCGAAAAACTACAACTTATTCCAATGCTGGTTATTACGCCATTGGTATTTCTCGGCGGGAGTTTCTATTCAGTCAATATGTTGCCGCCTGTCTGGCAGACAGTGACGCTGTTCAACCCGGTTTTATACCTGATAAGCGGGTTTCGCTGGAGTTTCTTCGAAGTTTCAGATGTTAGCGTAGGGGTTAGCCTGGCAATGATAACGCTATTTTTGCTAGCCTGTTTGTTACTGGTCTGGTGGATGTTTAAAACGGGGTACCGGCTAAAGCAATAATTATTCTTTCGTAGACGGGCATAAAAAATGGCCATCCATGGCCACAATACACTGAGAGGGATAATACTATCGCCCCGGCAGCCTTGTTCGGCTACCGGGACTGGTCTAACTTAACGCTGCCAGAAGTACTTATCGACTTCAACTGAAACTTGAGCGCGGGTCAAGCCGATGTCTGTGAGCAGACGGTTGTTCATTAGTGAAAGCGCACGACGATCTTCAATGCGTGATCCCCAGGTTGAGAAGGTCGCGCCGACTTTCTTAGCCGCCGCTTCGATGCGCTGTACCATACTGTACAATGCAGAGCTGATATCGTTGTCTTCGACGAATTGATGTAATCTTACTGTTGTCATGCCTGTATCTCCTGGAATATTAGCCCGAACAGCTGGTCCGTGCCTTGATGACAGGTATTATAGGTGCAAACTGTTATAGTAACAGATACAGAAAATACGATATATATACGTAACAGTTAACCATAACAGTTGATCTGTCAAGGGAATTTAGTGATGCAGTTCACACTATCCCAGAAGGAATCTGGAAATGTTGCTTTTCAGCCCTGAGTCTGGACCGAAAAACTATTCATAACTAATTGAATTTGAACAATAAAAACTTGTTTTTATAAATCTGTTTTGAGATCCGTTGAAATTACTGGCCTGGACCAGAAAAGTTGGGTTTTACGATCCTGCGAAATTGTTTTCTTCGCCACTTGTCTGTATCGATATTTTATGTTTCTAATCAGGAAAACTATATTTGGAGTACAGTTGAGCCGGTAATACTTCGGGCCTCCGGGGCACGATGAGCCTCGGCACATTGTGCTAGCGCGAAGGTCTGATTGACATGTATTTTGACACTGCCATTTTCCACTACACTGATTAGCCTGTTTGCACCTTCTTCGAGTAATTCCCTGGTAGCAATATGCGAGCCGAGCGTAGGTCGTGTGACATATAGGGAACCCTTTGGCGCCAGAATCGCGGGACTAAATGGCTCTACCGGTCCGCTCGCGTTTCCATAGGTTGCCAGCACACCGAATGTTCGCAATGAATTAAGCGATGCCTCAAAAGTCGCTTTGCCGATAGAATCATAGGCTGCGGCTACACCGACACCATTCGTGAGTTCTCTCACGCTTTCCGCTATATTTTCCTGCCGGTATAGAATAGTGTGGTCGCAGCCATTTGCCCTGGCCAGCTCAGCTTTCTCTTCGGAACCGACACAGCCGATTACGGTGGCGCCCAGCAGGCTTGCCCATTGGCACAATATAAGTCCGACTCCACCAGCGGCGGCGTAGACCAGTATCGAGTCACCGCGCTTTACCGGGTAGGTCCTGAATAACAGGTAATGTGCGGTCAGGCCCTTGAGCATCATCGCGGCCGCGGTCTCATCGTTAATGCCATCTGGGATTTTGATCAGTTGATCGGCATTGATCAGGCGGGCCTCGGCGTAGGCCCCAAGCTGCATTGAATAGGCGACCCGGTCTCCAACGGAAACCGAGCTAACCCCTTCACCTGTTGCTTCGACAGTACCGACTGCTTCCATACCGAGAATTGCCGGAAAGTCACCAACCGGGTAGAGCCCGGTGCGGCCGTAGACATCGATATAATTCAGGCCGCAGGCAGTCTGGCGCAACCTTGCCTGTCCTTTACCGGGTTCGCCAACATCGATGTCTTCCCACTGCAATACCTCGGGACCACCGGTTTCGTGAATTCGAATTGCTTTAGTCATATGGGTTCCTTAATCGAGTCAGGGTAATATTATGAAAATCATAATCGATGATAGTAGTTTCTGTAGGATGGGTGCAACCCATCATCCTGGTTTTGAAGCGATTAATTTTTGCGTGCCTGTTTGATGGGTTATACCCGTCCTACATGGTGCAGTGTCATTTTTACGATTCGACTCTGGAATGGCTGGTTTTGATTCGAACGGATGCAACCAGCACGGATATCACCAGTATCACGCCGAGCCATTGCAGATTACTCAATTGCTCCTTCAGTATGATCGAGGCCAGCAATATCGATACCACGGGTTCGAGGTTTAAAATGAAAGCCGCCGTGGTCGCGGGTAAGCGTGCCAGTGCCTGAAATTGGCAAAGTATCGCAATGATATAAAACAGGGTGGCGGCGCCCAGCGAGATTAGCCCAGTGGTTGAGGCTGGTAACGAAAACCGTGTATAGACCAATGGAATAATCATTAGCAATCCGATCGCGTTTATCCAGAATGTTATTAACAACGGATTCAGTCGGGGCGCTACCTGTGCGCCTTTAATGAAAGTAAAGGCGGCGCCCAGACCTGCGAGCAATACCAGTACCAGGCCCGTCGCATCGAGTTTTATCTCGCCACCCGACAGGGCCAGGTAAAGTCCCAGGAAGGCGATGAAAAAAACCAGCACCAGCAGCGGCGAAGGCGAGAGTTGTCCGCGCAGAATGGAATAAATCAATACCAGTAACGGGTAGCTATACAACACTAGTACCGCAACACTGACTGAAATCGATTCTACCGAAAGCAGATAACAGATCATTGCACCAGACCAGACGAACCCAACCGCTGCAACCGGCAGGCGCAATTGGCGTTCTACTTTAAAAGGCTGATGTTTGACTGCTAAAAGCAATCCAAACACCAGCGTCGAAATCAGAAATCGAGTGAGCATCAGTGTCATCGCATTACCGCCATCGGCATAAATGATCTTGGCCTGCGTGGTAATTGCACCGAGCCCAGCGGCGGTCAGCAATGCGAAAACAACGCCTGCACGTATATTACTAACCGATTTCATCGACTCGAGATTTATTCATGGGAAAGCCTTTATCACATACCGACTAAGGATATAAAAAATCCAGATTTGGGCATGGCGACTATATCGCCCGGATGCCTCGCTTGCCAAGTTAATTCGGTTTCTATACTGTTCGGTACTCATTGAAGGAGTACCAGTCGATACATCAACTTAGAGCTTTCCATGTCTGAATTACAATTACCCGATGCAATAGTAAGCGCCGAATGGTTGCGCGAGCATGTTGATCACCCGAACCTGGTGATTTTCGATGCGAGCTGGCATATGCCGGCGGCGAATCGAGACGCCTTCAGTGAATGGCAGATTGAGCAAATCAAAAACGCGCGTTTTTTTGATTTCGATCAGGCGATTAGTGATCCCGATTCAGACCTGCCGCACATGATGCCGGATGTAGACCTGTTTACCATCGAAGTGCAAAAGCTGGGTCTCAACCATGATAGCCAGGTGGTGGTTTACGACTCTGTCGGGATGTTTTCCAGTCCCCGGGTCTGGTGGATGATGAGAGCGATGGGATTTAATGCCTGTGCAGTGCTCGATGGCGGCTTGCCCGCCTGGAAGAGTGCCGGATTCGAAATCAATAGCCAGACCGAGTCGATTCCGGGTGAGCAGGGGAACTACATTGCCGACCAGATCGATAGCAGGTTTTGTGATTCACAGGCTGTATTGTCTGCTATCAATGATGCTTCGACCACGATACTCGATGCCCGGCCGGCAGAGCGGTTTCGTGGTGAAGTCGATGAGCCGCGTGTCGGATTGCGAAGAGGGCGGATGCCCGGGGCCGACAATTTGCCGTTTCCAGATCTGTTTGCCGATGGACTGATGAGGCCGAAATCTGAACTCGAAGCCATATTCAACCAGTTAATCCCGGCAGGGAACAGGGCAATTTGCAGTTGTGGTTCGGGCGTAACGGCCTGTGTCATTGCGCTTGGTGCGCACCTGGTTGGTTACGACGATATTACAGTTTATGACGGCTCCTGGTGTGAATGGGGGCAGCCGAGCGACTTACCGATTGAGTAGGGCTGTTACTCGCTAATTAACTGGACAAGTTCGCTAATGTCATCGAAAACGACATCGGCAAGGGTTTCCAGCTCGTCGCGGGTACTGGTGCCGGTAAGCACGCCGACACAGAAGCCCACCCGGGCATTCTTACCCATTTCCATGTCGTGGCAGTTGTCGCCCACTACGATGACTTCGGCTGGATCCAGTGACATCGCCTGGCAAAACGCCAGTACCATGCCCGCTTCGGGTTTGACGCCGTGGCCACTATCGTAACCGCATAGAAAATCGAATTCGGAAATCACATCAAAGGCTTGCAGGGTATTGTGGATACCCTGGTAACTGTCGCTGGTGGCGACGCCGAGCTTCATGCCGGCTCCGGTTAAATGCCGCAGGGTAGCCTTCAATCCCTGCACCGGCGTCGCACTCAAGGCGCCCTGTTGCTGGAATATCTGGTCCAGCCGAGTGCTCATGGTTTCAATTTTTTCCTCGTCAGCGATACCTGCGAGTTGTTTTACCCAGGCATGGGCTATTTCATCTGTGTTGCCGGCGGCTAGTAGTGAACCGCCGCTAAATCGTCCGGCGATGGGATCGTATCCGTGCTGGTTGAGTAGCTCGTCAGCGATTAGCGGGTTATTGTTCGCGAATTCGAGTGTGGCGTAGCGATAAACCGGCAACCAGGTCGAATTGAAGTCGATCAGCGTGCCATCCTTGTCGAAAACAATGCCCTTGTAGGTCATCAGGCGTGCCTGGTTGATCGTTATGCTACTAACAACGATTCCAGTTTGTCTCGATAGCTTTCAACCGGTTTTAT
Source organism: Gammaproteobacteria bacterium (assembly GCA_003645435.1). The sequence continues at coordinate 20,652 of QNFD01000006.1, forward strand.
ATCGAGCCCGGCTACCTTACCGTCGTCGTCGTACTTGCGTACATCTACCGCCGCCAGGTAATGGGGATTAGATTCAAATTCTTCGACCTCAGGCTGGTTCATCGGCCCTCCCTGAACGTGCAGTGAATTGATGGAAGCATCAGACAGACGGCGCATGTAATTCTCGTCGACAGCGCAGAGATATTTTTTCGCGGCAACGTGCAATCGAATCGGCTCTGTAACCGATGCAGGATAAAACGGCTCGAGGAAATGGGCCCCGGCGTCCTCGTGCAGGTTATCGATTCCATTTTCCAGTGCTTCGATTGGAAAGTCACCGACGAAGTGACCAATGTCGTGTAACAGGGACGCGATCACGAGTTCATCGCTGGCGCCGTCGGCAACCGCACAGGCAGCCGACTGTTCCATGTGCTGCGCCATGCTCACCTTTTCCCCCATGTACTCTTCGGAACCACGACGGGCGAACAGGTCGAGTATGAAGTCGATAATAGTGTCGCGATCAAGTGATTTGGAATTCATATTAATTTCTGCAGCGGCGGTCAAAATTAGAATGATGCGTATATTGAAACAGGATTATCGATTAGTAAATTGAATTTTTTCGGGGCTGGCGATCGAGTCTATAGATATCTAATCAGAGGTTCCTTAATAATCATCGTCGTGGCTAATAAAAACTGGGGGCCTCGACGGGCTGGAATTGTGATGCATTGAGAAAGGAAGAAAGGTAACCATGTCGGGTCCATAACAACTCACGATAAAGCCCGGTAAAGTTGCTGACCGTCGACTGCTGTACCGAGTTTTCCTCTAGCAACTGGTCCTTCCATTGATTAATTTTCGGATGTCGATCGGGATCAAACATGCCCGCCTTGAGTTGCTCCATACACTGCAGGCGATGAAACAATGGCGCATACGAGGCGTCAACCAGAGATAAATTATCACCATTGAAATAAGGCGCGTTTAAAAGATTAGCCTCTAGCTGGTCGAAGCGATTATTGAGCCCCTTCAGGGTCTGCTCAAAACTCTCCTGGTCCTGGGCGATACTGAGCTTGAACGAGTCGACCAGGCAGGGGCTGGAATACTCGATCCAGCTTCGATTACGGGCGCGTTGGATGAGATCGGCGGGATGTAATTTACCTGGGTAAGTATCCTCGAGAAACTCAATGATGGCCGAGGATTCAAAAATAGCATCATCGCCCATGATTAAAATCGGCACCTTGCCAAAAGGTGA
>QNFD01000007.1 GCA_003645435.1 Gammaproteobacteria bacterium
CCTCTGGTTGGCAAGGTAGCCAGCACCCAGTCCAAACACGAAGTCAGACAACACCTGGGGCTTGAACGTGATATTCCGGTGATAGGTTTATTCCCTGGCAGCCGCAATAGCGAAATTGATCGATTGCTACCACTGATGCTGGAAACAGCGCGCCAGATGTCCAGGACCAATCCACGGCTGGCATTTGTACTGCCGGTCGCAGCGGCACTGGACTTCGAGGCGATAAAGCGGCAATGTGCACAGTCAAACACAAATATCCTGGTAACACAGGACGATATCTATAACGTAATTACCTGTTGCGATAGCATCGTATCCTGTTCGGGAACCGTCACTCTCGAAATAGCACTGCTGGGCGTACCCATGTGTATCGTCTACAAAATGTCACCTTTGTCCTACCATATTCTGCGCCATTTAATCAAGATCCCGCATGTAGGTCTGGTCAATATCGTCGCCGGGAAATCCGTCGTACGCGAGTTTTTACAGAGCGAGGCTAGCGCAGAAAACCTGAGCGCGGAAATGTTCAGAATCATCAATGACCAGACCTACCGAGAGGGAATCAAGAATGACCTGTTAATCATTCGCGAGAGTCTCGGGGAAGGTGATGGTTCGGGCAAAATGGCGCGGCTTGTATTATCGATGTTAGCATCGGCAAGATCGGTATCGCAGCAGTAATTATAGGATTTCACACCTGAATCCAATACATTAACGACTACACTGATGCCCCGTTAACATAGATTTATTTTGGTGTAGCTGGCGAAATACCTGGGAAATAGTGTGATTGGTGTATTGGGGACATGAATATCGATAACATTCCCTCGTCATTCCGGCGAAGGCCGGAATCCAGTGGTTTCAACGACTACTGGATACCGGCGGTCCGACGCTCCGGTGCCGAGCCCCCATGGATGGGTCGGTCCGACGCATCGGTACGGCGTGTCTCAGTCGGGTATTTCCGATTCGTGTCTCGGGCGTATCGTAGCGCGCCAAATCTCGCAGCATCACCGCTTGTTTGCAATATTTCATTTTGTTAACGAGACAGCAGTGATATAAATTCTAATGTTCAACCGGATAGCCGGCCGCTATCCAGTCCGGCATGCCGCTGTGACTGACACAAACCAGATGGTCCAGGCCCTGCATGCTGAGATTGGTAAATGCTGTTTGCGCTCGACGTCCGGAGCGACAGTAAATATATACCTGACGATACTGGTTTAGCATTTCAAGATTTTCATTTTCGCTGCCGAGGGGAATATTTCGGCTACCGGGGACATGACCTTTGGCAAATTCTTTAGGCGTACGGTTATCCATGATTAAGACATCGTCTTCAAGACCCTGCCAATCATCGTGTAAATCATTCATGGAGAAATCTTCAAGCAGGTAACGCCGGGGATCAAAGTTAACCCCAACGCTCATATTCGCCGGCACCGCTTCATTTATTTTTTTCGGTAAATCCAGGTTCAGGTTATTCATCAATTCGACAAAATCAGCCTTCGAGCGATTACCCCCGAGACGCGAATTCCAGCGCTTTTCTTCGCCGATGGTAGATGATATGCGTCCACTATAATCATGCCCGGGGTAGACCCGGACATCGTCACCAAGCGTGAACAGCTTTTTGGTTATACTATCGTACAAGACCGCCGGATCACCTCCCTGGAAGTCTGTTCGCCCGCAACCGCGTATCAACAGGGTATCGCCGCTAAACACCATGCCGTCGACGAAGTAGCTGGTACAGGCAGCGGTATGCCCGGGTGTCGCGATAGCCCTCAGCCTGTAATTTCCGAGAGGCAGTTCTTCGCCGTCCTTGATTGATATATCAATTGCCTGAATACCCGAGCTCTCACCAAAAACAATTCGGGCGCCGGTTGTCTGGCGAATCTTGCCTGCCGAGGTGACGTGATCGGCATGAGGATGGGTTTCGATCGTATAAAGCAATTCGATACCCAATTCCTCGATGATTTGCATATCCCTCTCAAACTGTTCCCGTACCGGATCGATAATAGCGCCTTCCTGGGTTTCGGCATCGACCAGTAAATAACTATAGGTGCAGCTCTCGCGATCAAATAGTTGCTCCACCATTAATGTTGGCCTGGTAATGAGTATCGTCATAACTACCTCGAATATTTTCGGTGCTGAAATTGCATCCAGAATTTTCAAATCGATTAGTATATTCGAGGTACGGAATGTCATCCATGTGTTCCTCAAAATATAAAAAGACGCCGAAAGGGCTTTAATTACCGTAAATCAGCAGAACTAAATTAAATTATCTCTCCGATCACCTGCATGTTTAATAAAGCAGGCCTCACTACATTACCTATACTCCTTCAAAATAAGGCATTGAGATCTGGAATTTTGAGAACAAATCTATATTATTCCGCCGCATGAATATTGAATCCTATTTAAGCCAGGACTGGGCGAACAATGTGACCGTACCTGTCGCCTTAACCCTATTAGCCATAGCTACTATCCTGGCTATCAACTGGCGTAAGATACGCGCACGCTGGCTAGAGTGGCACACCAATCGCGGCCTGGATAAAATTGGCATAAAACAAATCAAAAACGCGATTTGTGCGGATGGTCTCGACGGCGAATTTGAAATTGATCGACTGGTCATGCTGCACGAATCAATTTTGGTAATCGCGTTCAAACCTTACTCAGGCAACATATACTGTGGTGAAAGTATACCGGAATGGAGCCAGTTGCTGGATCAGAAAAGTTACAAATTCAAAAACCCCCTGTTCGAACTGGGATACCAGGTTACCGCAATTCAAAACTACCTTCCAGGGGTATCCATTCGGGGTGCGCTAATTTTTGATTACAGCACGAGCTTCCCAAAGGGACACCCTGAACGGGTAATGCGCCTCGACAATATCCCGGATTCTTTGCTACATGCCAATTGTCCAGAACCCAGACCCGAGGTATTGAAGGGCTGGGAAGCGCTGCTAAAATTACCGCAGCGTCGTGAGCAGTTACCGCTGTACCAATAGACAAACTCTCCTCTCCTTACGAGGCTATTCGAGCACCGTCGGAATCCGATGCCTGCTTACCCACTTTTTAAAAACTTGAAAATTCGAGGCAGAAGCCCCAGAATGTTGACGTCCCACTGGAAAGCAAAGGTAAATAATTAATCTCGAAAACATGCCTTGCTTTCTTCTACATCTAACATAATCAAAAAAACATAAAACCGGAGATAAACAATAATGAAACGTCGTGATCTACTCAAAGGTGGCGTAGCCGCGCTCGCAGGTAGTGCTGCAGTCGTATCCGCACCGGCAATCGCACAGAATAAAATAGAAATCACCATGGTATCGACCTGGCCCAGGGACTTTCCCGGACTCGGAACAGGCGCGCAACGATTTGCCGAGCGTCTTACCGCAATGACCGATGGCCGCATCAAGGTTAATTATTTTGCCGCTAACGAACGCGTTAAAGCATTCGATTCATTCGACGAAGTCGCTTCCGGCAACGCGCAGATGTACCATGCTGCCGACTACTACTGGAAAGGCAAGCACCCGGGCTGGGCTTATTTTACCGCCGTACCTTTTGGCATGACCTTCACCGAAATCGGCGCCTGGATGCGATTTGGCGGTGGCCAGGAATTATGGGACGAACTCGCAGCTGATTTTGGTTTGAAATGCCTGCCCTGCGGTAATACCGGCGTGCAAATGGGTGGCTGGTTCCGCAAGGAAATGAATTCAGCATCCGATTTCAAGGGTTTAAAAATGCGTATGCCTGGTCTCGGTGGAGACGTTATCGCCAAGCTGGGAGCCTCTCCGGTTTCACTGCCCGGCGGCCAAATCTACGAGAACCTGGTATCCGGTGCGATAGATGCAACCGAATGGGTAGGCCCCTGGAATGACAGCTTCATGAAGTTCTACGAAGCAGCCAAGTATTACTATTACCCGGGTATGCACGAGCCAGCTGCACAGTTGTCTCTGGGCATAAATAAAAAATTCTGGGATGGACTAAGCAAATCAGATCAAATCATTATCATGGCAGCGGCTGAAACCGAGAACTCGATTATGATGTCCGAGTACAATGCTAAAAACGGCGCTTCGCTGGCAAGCCTGATATCCGATCAGGGCGTTAAGCTGAAAAGTTTCAGTGATGACATCTATGACAGCTTCGGTGAAGCCGCCGAAGAAGTGTTTGAAGAAGTACAACAACACAGTGCCTTAGCCAAGAAAATTCACGCGAGCTTCCTGAGTTCACGTGATGAAGTCGGTGCCTGGGCGAAGATATCCGATCAGGCCTACGTGCAACAACGTAACCGCGTATTGGGCCTTTAATTCCACCAGGGGTTACAAAATTAAAACGGGGTCTTCGGACTCCGTTTTCTTTGATTGAGCCGAATAAATAAGCACGAATGCTTGCAAGTCATCAAATCGCAATAATCAGCCGCGGTTTGGCCTATACAATGGTCAGTGCCGTATTTCTGTACCTGATTAATAATTACCTGGTCTACTGGCAAAACTGGCCTGGAACCTGGAACCTGATGTCGCATTACGGGTTTCTCGGCCTGGAAAAACTTAACCCCGCACTATCCGATGAACAGATTACCCAGGGATGGTTTCAGTTCACAATTTACCTGGGTATCTTGATCCTCAGTTTATTATACGCGCTTAAAACCAGTAGCCGTACGCTTTTGCAGGATTCAACCCGATTCGCAGCATTGTCCGCCTATATCATCAGGATTTCTTTCTGGTCGGTATTGCTGGTTGGTTTTGCCGATATGATAATTTCACTGCTACGCATCGAGGACTTTCTCGAGTTCTTTGTTGGCGAAGATCTCAAGAATCAATTGGGACGCCCGATTTTCAGGGGTACCTGGGTACACTACCCACTGATTATCCTGTCTTGCTTTCTAGCCGCCCGCTTTCGCACGATCAGTTTTTCCTGGTTAGCGATCATGGTCGTACTGGCTGAATTTTCAATTGTCATCACCCGTTTCGTATTTTCTTACGAACAGGCCTATATGGGCGACATCGTTCGTTTCTGGTATGCGGGGCTATTTCTATTTGCCAGCGCCTATACCCTGGTAGAAGAAGGTCATGTTCGCGTCGACGTGCTCTACGCCGGATTTAGCCGCAGAAAGAAGGCATGGATCGATACTCTGGGTTGCATGCTGCTTGGGCTGCCGATTTGCTGGGTCATCCTGATGCATGGCATGGGCGGCAAGGGCAATAGCATCAATAGTCCGTTGCTGAGCTTCGAGGTGACGCAAAGTGGTTATGGTATGTACGTGAAGTACCTGATGGCTGGATTTCTGGTGGTTTTTGCGGTTTCGATGCTAATCCAGTTTGTCAGCTACCTACTGTTCAACATTTCTGAATTAGTCCGGGTGTCGGATGATCCGGAGAGACCGAGTTATCGACAATTGATTACGGCTGGGAAGGCCAGCTAAAGCCATGGAAATCTATTTCCTGATTCTACTGGTTTTGATCATGGTGACTGCCCTGATCTCCGGGTTCCCGGTGGCATTTTCCTTACCTGGGTCTGCAATCATTACTATCAGCCTGGCAGCCCTGTGTGGATATATATTTGAGGGCAACACCGACGCCTACTTTGTACTCGGCGGTCCGAATCAGTGGCTGAGTGCCGGCGTTACCAATTTCCGCAGTCTGTACTGGAATGTCGAGCGCGATACGCTAATCGCCATCCCGTTGTTTGTTTTTATGGGAATCATGCTGCAGCGCTCGAAGATCGCCGAGGATCTGCTGGTGGCAATGGCGCAGTTGTTTGGACCGATCCCGGGTGGTCTCGGCATATCAGTCGTTTTTGTCGGTGCCCTGCTCGCGGCAACCACCGGCATTGTCGGCGCCACCGTGATAGCCATGGGCCTGATCTCCCTGCCGGCGATGCTGCGTAACAATTACTCGAAATCACTGGCCTGCGGCACCATTTGCGCATCGGGAACCCTGGGGCAAATTATCCCGCCCTCGATCGTGTTGATTATTCTCGCTGACCAGCTTTCTAACGCCTCTGATCAGGCCGCTACTGCCCGCAAGGCCCAGTACAAGGAGTTAACCGGCAATTTTTCGATGCCTGGAGATTTTGACGTAATCACCGCCAGTGCCGGCGATATGTTTATGGGGGCGTTTATTCCGGGTTTGATCCTGGTTGGCCTTTACATGGCGTATATATTAATTTCGGCCATGATCAAGCCTGAAATTGCACCACCCGTGCCATTTGAGGGTAGTTACGATCGAAAATTTATGTTCCGCGTTTTACTCGCATTAATTCCCCCGCTGACGCTGATTTTTATCGTCCTCGGTTCGATTATCCTGGGCGTGGCGACAGTTAACCAGGCGGGTGCGATCGGTGCCATCGGCGCCATGATCATGGGCAGTTATCGGCTTATGGAAGGCAAGCCGCGCGCTTATTATCCAGCCTTTATGGCTATATCTTCTATATTGGCCATCGTCATATTAGTGAACAGCTTTGATCTCAACATCAAAAATATTCAATCTGGTTATGATGCGTTTGGCATATTGCTCGCCTGTATCGCGGTATCAATCCTGTTAGCGGCGATTGGCTGGAGCATCTTGCGAGCCTACACCATAGAGGACACCCTGCGTGGCGTGATGATGGAAACCGCCAAGACCACATCGATGGTGTTCATTATTTTGATCGGTGCGGCAATGTTGACTTCTGCTTTTCGGGGTTTCGGCGGTGAGGTGCTGGTCAAGGATTACCTGACCAGCCTGCCAGGCGGATTCTGGACCCAGTTTGTGGTCGTCATGGCGGTCATCTTTTTCCTTGGCTTCTTCCTCGACTTCATCGAAATTGCGGTGGTCGTGGTTCCCATTGTTGCGCCCATTTTACTCGCCGACCCGGGTGCGAACATCACCGCGGTATGGCTGGGCGTGATGATCGGCCTCAACATTCAGACCTCATTTTTAACCCCGCCATTTGGATTTGCATTGTTTTATTTGCGCGGCGTCGCGCCCGCCATTGTCAAGACGCTACAAATTTACAAGGGCGCGGTCGCATTTATCGTCTTGCAATTATTCGGCCTCGCCATCGCCGGGGCATTTCCCAGCCTGGTCAATTATCTACCGAACAAAACTCACCTGACCTCTGAGACAGCACCACCGCCAAGCAATCCGAAATTACAGGAATGCCTCGAATTAAACCTGTTTACAGATTATGACAATAACCGGGATTCAATTCTTAGCGGCATCGAGCGCATAAAAACTGCCGATATTTCCTATTTGCCCGAAGACTACCAGTCCAAACTCAGCGAGAGTTATGCCAATGCGGGCAAATCTTTTGTCCTCGTCGAGCAGGTACGGGAAAGCAGTCAGAATCTTCAATCATATATCCCGCAATATCGCCCGCTTCATATTCAGGTGCGAACACTACAAAGAGAAATGAAACGCCTGGCCCGGGAAATAAGCGAACTGGACGAGGTGCAAAAGAGTAATGAGTTTGAAGGCGACATTACCGAATTCAGGATTAACAGCATTCGCGAGAAAATGAATTCGATAGAAGAGCAAAGGGCCGCACTCGAACAACAAATTCCCGACAATTGGCAATCGGCTCGTAGCCAGTTCAATGAACTGGCATCTGCAGAGAAAAAAGCCCGCCTAAATTATCGCCGTAATGCTGATGAGAGTTACGAATCGATAAAAACCGTACTGAAGATGCTAAGCGAGCACAATGCGCTCAGGGAGTTACAGCCGAAACTAGCACCATTGAGGGCTGTTATTCAAAACGATACGCCTGATGATGCAATGGCGACGATTAAGGCGCTGGCGGCAGAGTTCGATCAACTCACCAATGTCAGCCCGATTAAATCCAAACTTTCGAAGGCCAGGAGAGCACTCCGTGGTAACAATCCAGACCGGGAAAAAGCCCTTGGCCAACTGGAGATAGCCATGCAGAAGCTGGATTCTGAAATCGACTGGCGTAGCCGGGCCGCGAATGAACTCTTGCCGGAACTGGAAGCTTACGATTCTGCAATCCGGCATACGATTGGTATGCGCTTACAGGAGCGGCTCACAGGTGATCAGGCGGAAAACATCGCCAGTTGCCTGGCGGTACACAAAGACCTTTCACTTTATTTTTAACCGCTGTAAGCCAGGGGCTTTTTACATGGCTCACATCCCTGTTAAAACAAATCCACCAAAATTTTCTTTACCATAGCCACATCCGATGCAACATTTAGATCTGATTTATCGAATCGTAACGATCATCTTCCCGATCTTTGCAATTGTGGCCGCCGGATATATTTATAGCCGCAGGCATAAACCGGATATGTCCGCGGCAAATCGCATCAATATGGACGTTTTCACCCCAGCCCTGATCCTCGATATTATGTCAGCCAGTGATTTCTCCCTGGTAAATTACGCGGGCCTGGCTGCTGCCGCTCTATTGGTGATGCTTGGATCGGGAATTATCGCCTGGATCGTAGCACGAGTGTTTGGCTTTCAGTGGAAAACTTTTGTACCGCCAATGATGTTCACTAATTCCGGGAATATGGGCGTACCACTTATTTTACTGGCATTCGGCAAGGCGGCTTTACCGGCCGCTATCGTTTTGCTTGCGTTGGAAAATTTCCTCCATTTCACCCTCGGCCAGAAGATGCTCAATCGCCGGGCATCGATGCTATCGATTGCTAAAAATCCGATGGTGGTTACCACCGTGGCTGGAATCGGCCTGAGTTCCTTCGGCATAAACATACCTGAAATAATCCGGCTTCCGGTCAGCATGCTTGGCCAGATCGCTATCCCCCTGATGTTGTTTTCATTGGGTGCGAGACTAACTGAAATCGAGATCAAGGACTGGAAAATTGCGCTGGCAGGTACGCTGGTCTGTCCCCTCGGTGGGATATTGATCGCCTTGCTGATCCTTCCGCTGTTCTCGCTACCAGCAGAACAGGTGCCGATTTTGTTGCTATTTAGTATTTTGCCGCCAGCGGTTTTAAACTACATCGTTGCCGAGCAGTTTGATCAACAACCTCAACTGGTTGCATCTATCGTATTAATTGGTAATCTGAGCAGCCTCGTCACCATCCCTGTGATTCTCTGGTTTATCCTTTGATTATTACCGGCTAAAGATTTACTCAAACTGTTTTACACCCTTAATGCTGTCACCCGATTTAATCCCCATCACTTCACTGCTTAATTCAATTATATATTTCGCTGGTTCCGAAACACCATAACTCGGACAGAAATCAAGCCTGCATGGCGGTAATATTTTTACTTCAATCACGGTTTCATTGTCATCAATCCAGATCACCGACAATGGAATCAGGGTGTTCTTCATCCAGATTCTATGATTACCGGGCCGCGGGTATACAAATAACATGCCCTGACGAATAGACAGGCTTTCCCGAAACATCAAACCCTGTTGTCGCTGACTCGATGTTTTTGCAATTTCGATTGAATACTGGTCACCATTGATTATTAGGCTACTACGGTCAAATTCAATAGCAGCCGGGTAAACTGCCCGTAGCGACATAATAAACCACAGTAATAGCGGCAGAAAAACAGGTTTTTTATACATTAATAGCATTGATTCGTCGATTTTTTCAGGGGTTACAGCAATCAATTATGATCAGGATCGCTACTTTTCAGATGGCAATTAGCTAGTTTTCTGCCCTTGATCAGACATATTTGTTACCCCAGATTAAAAATATTATTTAATGGTAAATATGAACAAGTCTATTTAATAACTTGATTTTATTCAAATATTGGTTATATAAACATATACAAGGACAAAAATATGTTCGTTTTATTAGTAAATTCAATTAGATAATACTAAAAAGCAGTCTAAACTTATCGGTTCTGCTTTTAAGAATCAATATGGGGTTAAAATTGATTTCGGAAAAAGATAGCACTAGCGAATTAATAAAAAGTTCTAAAGTAGAACCCTACGAAAATGCTCGCCGTCTTAGCGTTTTACGCCGTCAAAGAAAAGTATTGATTGTTGACGACGAATCCACCGGTCGAACCATTCTAACCAAAATCATCCAGCAGGTCGAAGATGACGTCAGTGTTAGCGCCTTCGACAATCCGCTCGACGCCCTGAAATGGCTAGACAATAACCATCCGGATCTAATTATTACCGACTACCGCATGCCCGACATGAACGGTGTCGAGCTAATTCGACGGATCCAGGAAATACCCGGCAGTCAGGATATACCTATCATGATGATTACCGTGGTTAGCGAGAAATCGGTGCGCTACGATGCACTCGAAGCCGGTGCTACCGCATTTCTAACCCGCCCTATCGATCAGATCGAGTGCCGCACCAGTTGCCGTAATTTACTAAAGTTGCATGAACAGCAGGCAATTATTCAAGATCGTGCTGACTGGCTCGCACGCCAGGTTGAAGTCGCCACCCAGCAAATTGTATCCCGTGAAAAAGAAACCCTGATCCGACTGGCCAAGGCCGGCGAGTATCGCGACGAAGAAACCGGTTTCCATGTTGTACGCATGGCAAAATATTCGAAAAAAATCGCCGAGGCATTGGGCTTGAGTGAAAAAGAATGTGATGAAATCGAATACGCCGCACCCATGCACGATATTGGTAAGATCGGCATACAGGATAGTGTGTTGCTTAAACCGGATAAATTTAACCAGGAGGAGTGGCTCGCGATGAAGCAGCATACGACAATCGGGCATTCTATCCTTTCGAACAGTCAATCTCGATATATTCAAACGGGTTCAATTATTGCACTCAATCATCATGAAAGATTCGATGGCACGGGTTATCCAAATGGTATAGTCGGCAAGGACATCCCACTGGTAGCACGAATTGTATCTGTAGCCGATGTATATGACGCACTAACCTCTCCACGCCCTTATAAAGAAGCCTGGACTACCGACGATTCCAAGGATTATCTGGAAACAAATTCAGGTACCCAGTTCGATCCTCTTTGTGTCGAAGCATTCTTTGAAAAAATCGATAAAATTGATGAAATACAATTCGATTTTTCCGATAATTAGCCTTAATCGATAGGCCCCCGGATCATGCAAGCTACGGAGAATAAAGCTGGCCTGGTTAGCCGCCTCAGGGGCAGGCTCAGGAGAACCGGCGACTCTGAACCCGAACAGGCATTACTGAGACTAGCAATTGCTGCTGGCCTGGTGCTTTATTTCTGTATCCCCTGGGGTGCCGACGAATATTTCGTCAATCTACTGGACTCAACTCCCAATATTATTATTCTCACCGCCAGCAGCATGGCTTTACTGATATTTGCTGCTATTTTGAGAAATCCCCGACCCTCGCCGATGAGACGGGTAGCTGGAATATTACTGGACATGATTTCCCTGTCGATAATCATGTACTGGACCGGTGGAGATCATGTACCCCTGTTCGTATTCTATCTATGGGTAACGCTTGGCAACGGATTCAGATACGGTACACGTTATCTTTACATATCTTTTGCCGTTGCGCTGACTGGATTTTCGTCGGTTGTACTCTGGAGTACATACTGGCAGCAGAACCAGTCCTTCGCGATCAGTCTTTTGATCATCTTAATAGCATTGCCTGTTTACGCGGCTATTCTACTCAATAAATTGCATGCAGCCATAGCCTCCGCAAAAACCGCGAATCAATCCAAGAGTCGATTTCTCGCCAACATGTCGCACGAGCTACGCACACCCCTGAACGGTGTGATTGGCATGGGCGACCTGCTAAGAGAAACCAGACTCAGTATTGAGCAACGAGAACTGGTTGGCACATTACATACATCCGCCCATACCTTACTCGAACTAATCGAAAACGTACTCGATATCGCCAAGATCGAAGCCGGGAAAATCACCATAGACTCCGGCCATCTGGATCTGCATGCACTGGTCAATTCTGTAATTTACATGCTTTCACCGATGGGAGATAAGAAGGGTATAACCGTGTACTGTACGATTGACCCCGATACTCCATTCTCATTGGAGGGCGATCTCCAGCATATACGCCAGGTACTGATTAACCTGGTGAATAATGCGATCAAGTTTACCGACGAGGGATCCGTCAATTTGCATGTATATCAGAAAGGCGGCACAGAGACTAAACCCCGCATTAGATTTGAAATAGTCGACACCGGTGTTGGCATACCTCCCGAAGAGCTGGATTCAATTTTCGATGACTTCACCCAGGCGGAGAGAAAATCAACCCGAGACTATGGTGGCACCGGGCTTGGAACTGCAATTTCTAAGGAACTGGTCGATCTTATGGATGGTGAGATCGGTGTCGAGAGTAAGATCGATGAAGGCTCTATGTTCTGGGTCGAACTGCCATTCAGTACGATTCCGCACAATGAATCCATTATTTCAAGTAATCGCATTTTAATGCTTTGCTCAGAGGATACCGCGGCCTCCATACGGCCAGCGCTGAAAAGCTGGGATATTGATTTTGACTGGGTAAGATCATCACCCAGGGCTTTATCGTTACTGATCCAGGCTGCTGAACAGGGAAATCACTACAACACGGTGATTGTCGACCAGGCAACCATGTCGGAGATCAATCCTGAGCAGTTCGCGCAGATGGTCAACTCGGAAAAATTACTGGAAGGTGTATCGCTAATCCTCGTAAATCCTTCAGATACGATGATTAATATTAACAGTATTAATCGCTATTACATTTCTACTATTGTCGAGCCTAATGGCAAGCGGGCGCTATTCAATGCGATCCATGCTGCACAAAGTGTTCAGGTTAGTGACGGAAATGTTGTCACCATGGCCGAACATTACAACAATCAGGCCGGTGCAAAAGCGCTCAAAATTCTGGTCGCCGAAGATAATAAGATCAATCAAAAAGTGATCCAGGGAATTCTGAAGCACTCTGGACACCATTGCCAAATCGTCGATTCAGGTGAAAAGGCCCTTGATGTACTGAGCAAGGAGATGAATGACATCGACATGCTTATACTCGATAAAAATATGCCAGAAAGGTCTGGAATCGAAGTCGTAAAATCACTGCGTTTTATGGATAGTAGTCATTCGATGCCGGTTATTATGTTAACTGCTGACGCGACACCTGAAGCCAGGGAAGAAAGTATCAATGCGGGCGCTAATGCACATTTGACCAAGCCCATCAATGTCAGGGAATTACTCGATAAAATTGCGCTCTTATCGCGTAATATTAAGCGCCAGGAAATACCCAAAACCAGGTACAAAAAGACCGCTACCAAATCACTATCCAGTCATCATTTCGAGTCAGAGTGGATCGATGAAACTGTTTTACAGGAACTTGCGATTCTCGGAGGTGACATAGGGTTTGTGAAGGGGCTGGTCGGAGATTTTATTAGTGATGGATCGCGACATATCGAGCGAATTAACGCCTCGGCAGGACAGGATTACCCCGAACTTCGCGAGGCCCTGCATGCGCTCAAAGGTTCATCTTCTGAGCTAGGCGCAACCAAACTGGTTGAGATTTGTCTCAAGGGTGAAGCACTTAAGCCCTATGAAATAGGGACAGACCAGGCTCAGGCTATGGTCAGGGAAGTCACACGTATATTCAATCTCACCTGTGAGGCATTGAGTGCAACAGTTGCGGACGTTAATAAATTCAGGACACAGGGCACTAAGTAATAAGCTTCCAGATTTTTTCACCCGCAAAAAAAAGGGCCAGGAAACTGCTCTGACCCTTGCACTAACTAGAAAGGTTAACTTAGGCGATATTATTTTGGCGTTCTATTAAGCGCCCCATCATCTTCAGGTCTTTCTCGGTGAGCCTGAACGCCGCGTCAACCCAGATTTTCGCGACATCAATCAATTCGTCATAACTAACCACATTAAGAATATCACGTACTTTCCTGATAGCATTATACGAATTGGAATATCGGTTAGCGGCCCTGGTGTACTTGTAGATCTCCAGTTCGCCCTCGCCTTTTTCGGCGAGAATATCGACTATACCCATTTCATATAATTCATCCGATGTGTACAGTTTTCCGCTTAGAATGATTTTTTCTGCCAGTGCAGTACCCACTTTCCTGGACAGCAATGAGTAAGCGCCCATACCTGGGAATAAATTAAACAGAACTTCGGGCAATCCCATTTTTACACCCTTTTCTGCGATAATGACATTGCTTGCAAGTGCCGCTTCGAACCCTCCTCCCAGCGCATCACCCTTAACCAGGGCAATCGTAGTCAACTCACAGTCCAGGTGATTCATGTTCTCATGCATTATATCAATACACTTGATCGCATAACTAAATAAACCGTCTCTATCGTGTTGCTCTATACATTTCTTGAAAAGATTAAGGTCCCCTCCTAAATTAAATACGCCATCGATATCAGAGCTGACAACGATATAGTCATATTTCTCCCCCTTACTCTCATGCATTTCCTCCTTGATTAACTGGATATAATTATGAAACTCCGATAATAACTGTTTCGAGAAACAGGGCCTTGGTTCACCCTTCATTAAACACCAGGAGATCTTGTATTTGCTGTCGTAGTGAGTTCTTAATTGTTTTGCCGGTGTTGCACCAGGCAGAAAATTAGCTGGTTGCTTTATTAATGCTAAGTCGCCCATACAGATGTCTCCAGTTTTTATATTTATCTTTGGTATTCAGGTCTTGCGCCTGAATTGAATCGAGATATTTCCTTATGGAATTGTGCTGATATTTAACACAATATTTTTTATTAATCCTTTTTCTTGACCCCTAATTTACTGGATAGAATTATTAATGCAAGCAAACTGTGAAGTGCGTCACAGCTATTTGTATAAGGATACACATTAACTAGGCATTTCAACTTATTGTTTTATATGTTTATTTATTGAAAATAGTTGGTGAATGCTAATATTGAGAAAAATTTTGACTTTTCCTAAAAATAGTCTACTCAACCTTAAAAGAGGGCTTGAAGTCGTTGATTCCGTTAAATTTAGGATTACTTGAACAAGTATATTTCTGGTATACCAGATTTTACTCAGAGCGCCGATTCTGATGCCCGGCACAGGAATTTTCGGAGTTAGTCGATACTAGCTGAAACGGGTCTTTCTCAATCCATCTCCTCTATCCAGGCCATCTGAATCGCTTCCAGAATTTTTTCATTAGAGTGCTCCGGATCGTCGTCAAAATCCTCCAGTGCGCAAACCCAGGCATGTAAATCGGTAAAACGAATGTATTGTGGATCTACACCAGTATGAATATCAGACAATTCAATCGCAATATCCAGCGTATCGGTCCATTTCAAGCTCATGATCAAATTCTCCCACTTCTAGTGAGTTTCTGACACCATATTAATCGTGTATTTAGGGATTTCGATAACCAGTGGTTCTTCACCGACTATTGCCTGGCAACTCAGGCGCGAATCCAAGTCGAGCCCCCAGGCTTTGTCCAGGTAATCATCTTCATCCTCAGTGGCCTCCTGCAGGGAATCAAATCCTTCCCGCACGTAAACATGGCAGGTGGTGCAGGCACAGGATTTTTCGCAGGCATGTTCGATTTCGATGTTGTTTTCCAGCATTGCGTTGCAAAGACTGGTACCCGGTTCGGCTTTAATAACCGCGCCTTCGGGACAAATTTCTTCGTGGGGGAGAATAATAATTTCTGGCATGGCTTATAGTTTAACTTCGTCAATTTGTTTGCCGGCAAGCGCCTCTTTAACGCTCGTATTCATGCGCCTGGCGACGTAGGCCTCGCTCGCTTTTTCCATCGCTTTAATCGATTTTTTCAGGCGATCGGCGCAGGCAGATTCCATATCCTGCTCCAGTTGGCCCCTGACCTGCCGAATATCATTGATTTCCGTTTTACTGAGCAAGGCATCGCCATCGCTAATCAGGGCTGCATCAATCGCCTCAATAACCCGCCTTGCTTCTACCTGCTGCTCTTTCAACATTCTTGCGGCTATATCACCCTGTGCGTGGTCCATCGATTCTCTTAACATGGTCTCAATTTCAGCATCGGTTAAACCGTAGGAAGGTTTGACGTCAATATGCGCAGCAACACCGCTGCTTGTTTCCTCTGCGCGCACCGACATCAATCCATCCGCGTCTACCTGGTAGGTCACCCTGATACGAGCGGCACCGGCAACCTTCGGCGGGAATCCACGCAGCTCAAACCTGGCCAGCGAGCGGCAATCTGAAATCAGTTCGCGCTCCCCCTGAACGACATGGATCGACATCGATGTCTGGCCATCTTTGAAGGTCGTAAATTCCTGTGCCTTCGCCACTGGAATCGGGGTATTTCGAGATATTATTTTTTCACTCAGACCGCCCATAGTTTCAATACTCAGCGACAAGGGCAATACATCAAGCAACAACATCTCACTGTCAGGCTTGTTACCAACCAGCACATCGGCCTGTATTGCGGCGCCAATCGCTACAACCCGGTCAGGATCCAGTTCGCACATGGGTTCGTGCTCGAAAAACTCAGTCACCATCTGCCTTACCAGGGCCACCCGTGTTGAACCTCCGACGAGGATGACTTCATCGATATCCTGTTTGGATATATTGGCGTCACGTAATACCCGGCGACAGGGCGTTAAGGTCTTTTTTACCAGTGGTCTGATCAATTCGTCGAGTTGAACTCGATCGATACTACCCTGCCAGCTCGCATCGCCCTGTTGAATACTGATTTCCGCCTTCTCCTCGTCGGTCAACGATTCCTTTGCGGCCCGCGCAGCAATTAATATCCGACGTGACAGCACTGCATCGATATTCTGAAATTTTGACTGCGCCAAAATCCATTCGCCGATCGCATTATCCATATCATCGCCGCCCAGGGATGAATCACCCCCGGTTGCCATAACTTCAAATATGCCCTTGTTCAATCGCAATATGGATATATCGAAAGTACCGCCACCGAGGTCATAGACCGCGATGATACCGTCTTTCTGCGCATCCAGCCCATAGGCAACCGCTGCCGCAGTTGGCTCGTTGAGCAGTCGTAAGACATTGAGTTTGGCGAGTTTTGCCGCATCCCGCGTCGCCTGCCTCTGAGCATCGTCGAAATAAGCCGGTACGGTGATAACGACACCAGATAATTCGTCTCCCAGCGTCTGTTCAGCCTGTGAAGCCAGGGTTTTCAGAATTTCCGCGGATACCTCTATCGCGCTTACATTGCCGCTCCTGGTTTGAATCCTGGGAACATTCGAATCCGCATCTGCAATGAATTCGTACGGCAATACTTCACCCAGCTGGCTGACATCATCGATGCCGCGTCCCATTAAACGTTTTACCGAGGACAATGTGTTCAGAGGATCAACCGATTGCATTTTCTGGGCGCTTTGCCCTACCAGAATTCTCTCATCGCCATAATGCACGATTGATGGCAATAGATGCTGTCCATCGACATCGGCAAGCGTATCGGCAACTCCGCTGCGCACACTCGCTACCAGCGAATTCGTTGTACCCAGATCTATGCCTGCCGAGTATCGGTGTTGATGGGGAACGGTCGATTGTCCGGGTTCTGATATCTGCAGGAGTGCCATCTAAATCTCTAGTTCTTCTTCCAGTTCGATCTGCAAATCCATAAGTTGATCGAGAATTCGCTGAACAAACTGCATTTTTCGGCTGCTAAGCCGGGCAGCTTCGAGGTCTCCCCTACTAAAACCGGCGACGAATTCGGAGCCGAATTGATGCGACCTGCTGCGAAGCTTTGTGGCGATATGATTACAGCAACTAAGCGGATCGGCGTTGGAGCGGCATTCATCAATTTCTTCGCGAATCGCAATTTGTTCCATCAAAAAAACCGTATCCGAGGTGGTTTCCGATTCATCGTTCAATTCAAGTCCGCTCAATTGCAGCATATAGCGGGCACGTTTAACCGGATTAGAGAGAGTTTCGTAGCCTTCGTTGACCCAGGATGCCTGTTGTACAGACAGTCGTTTTTCCTGCTCGCTGGCATTCACGAATCGATCGGGATGAAAGATGGCCTGTAAGCGTTGCTGTTCCGCGTGTAACTGCTTCAGGTCTATATCAAATTCCAGATCCAGCCCAAATAGCTCAAAATAACTTTGCTTTAAGTCCAGAGTTTGCATTGTCGACTTCTGTGCTGGGTCGTTTTAAATGGTGAAACTTTCACCACAGCCACATTCATCTTTCGCATTCGGATTTTTAAACTGGAACCCTTCGTTAAGTCCTTCCCTGGCAAAATCAACCTCGGTACCATCGAGAAAAATCAGACTCTTGGGATCGACCACTACCTTAATACCTTTTGACTCAAATACTGCATCATCGGTTTGTAATTCATCTACGAATTCAATGACATAAGCTAGACCCGAACAACCAGTGGTCTTAACTCCGAGTCTGAGTCCTATGCCTTTACCGCGACTTTCGAGAAAATCCTGTACTCGTTGCGCCGCCACTTCTGTCAAATGAATTGCCATTCCAAACCTCTTTACACTGCCGCTTGACGTATTATTGCCGGCAGCTTGTTAATCAAATCCTGTAACTTCGATACCAGCGCATCGACTTCCTGCAGGGTATTGCTCATACCAAAACTGGCCCTGACCGCATTCAGGGCCAGGTCATCATTCACAGCCATGGCCTCGAGCACGTGGCTGGCTTTGGTTACTTCACTATGACAGGCCGAGCCACTCGCCAACGCGAACCCTGCCCTGTCCAGTTCCATCAACAAGGTTTCACCATGGTAATAAGGCAGGGAAAAATAAGTCGTGTTCGGCAGGCGCTCGGCCCCTTGTCCAAAAATGACCACACCCGGAAGCGTTGCCAGTTTCGATTCAAATACTTCTCTCAATTGAGAAAGATGATGACGTTTATGCTCAATTTCAAGAGCGGCAATCCTGGCTGCCTTACCCATACCCACGATCATTGCGACGTTTTCGGTACCGGCCCGCCGATTCTTCTCTTGCTCGCCGCCACTGATCAAAACCTGTCTCGGCTTACGATTCACAATAAGTGCCCCTATTCCCTGCGGGCCCTGAAATTTATGTGCCGACATAGTCAGGGCGCTCAGCCCCAGCTGCTTCATATCGATCGGCAATTTACCGACGGACTGGGTTGCGTCGCTATGAGTCAGGCAATCGTCAGATTCAATCAAATGAACGAGTTCTTGCACCGGCTGCAGCACCCCGGTTTCGTTGTTGGCGAGCATCACCGAGAAAATCTGGGGATTATTTTCCTGTAATATTTTCTGTGCCGCTTCGAGGTCAACCTGCCCCTGAGAATTAACCTTTAGCCGAATCGCCCGATAACCGGACTGTTCTAACTGTAACAAAGGCTGTAGTACGCTGGGGTGCTCAATTTCACTGCTGACAACTGGACGCTGATCGTCAGGATCAACATAACCTTTAAACAACAGGTTATTGGCCTCCGACCCGCCCGAGGTAAAAATAACGCATTCAGGTGTACTATTAACAAGCTCGGCAACCTGGCCTCTGGCTAACTCAATAGCCGAACGCGCCTGCCGCCCCGGACTATGCAGGCTCGATGCATTCGCCGTCGGGTTGCTTAGATACGGCAACATTGCCTCCAGCACTTCCGGGTGTAGCGGCGAGGTCGCGTTATGGTCGATATAAGTCTGCATGGTTTAAAGCAATCTGTTCGTCTTCTGACGCAAGTCGTGATTGCGAGAAAGTTCCACTACTTCATTATTCTGCATCATGTCAGCGAGTGAAATAGTGGTCAGGTAGTTCTGGATCTGTTCGCTAAGCTCTTCCCATAGTTGCTCGGTCAGGCAGGGCTCAAAATTGGTTGAACCATCCATAACATCCTTGTTTGTGACATTCATTTTCTCGTCCACCGCATTGATGACATCCGCAATACAGACATCTTCAGGTGAGTTTTGGAGGCTATAGCCGCCGCCGGGACCACGTGTGCTGGCGACCAGTTTATTTCGTCGCATTTTTGCGAATAACTGTTCCAGGTAAGATAAAGATATACCCTGGCGTACAGAGATATCAGCCAGTGAAACAGGACCCTGATCGGAGTGCATAACCATATCCAGCAGCGATGTGACTGCATAGCGGCTTTTCGTAGATAATCGCATTTGAAAGCAAATATAGTGACAATTAAGGAAAGTATACAATCCTGACTAAAATGGTCAACTATTAGAACAGAATAATTTCTTATAGTCTTCGAGGGTGTCGTAAAATGCTGGATTGTGTCTCACCGCAAGGCGAAAATACGCCTGGTGCGTAGGATGAGTGCAACCCATCATCCTGGTTTTGTGACCGTTGCTATGCCTGCGTGGCTTTTATTATGGGTTGCACCCATCCTACGGTCTCTATTTTTTACAACATCTTGACTTAAGCGGAAAAGGGAAATCGTACAATTACTCTCGTGCCGTTGCCCGGGCTGCTCTGGATCTCAATACTGCCGGCATGTGCTTCGACTATCAGTTTGCATAAATAAAGACCCAGTCCATAACCGCCCGTGCTTCTTTGCCTGGCAGAATCGGCACGGTAAAACGGCTCGGTGATATGCTGAAGGTCTTCTTCGTCAATGCCGGGACCCTGATCGCTAACCTGCAAAACCAGGGAGTCACTCCTGCGCTCCAGTTTTACCTCGACCACGGTTTTTTTGTCAGCTGAATAACGACAGGCATTATCGAGCAGGTTTTTAATCAGCAAACGCATCCTGACCCTATCAAAAAACACGCTCACCGGGGTCAGCTCCTGTTCGATGTTCTCCATTGGAAAGAATTCTTTGACGACATCCTCGATTGTTTCTGCCAAATCGATCTGCGATTGGTTAAGCGGGGCATAATTGGTACTCAATCTCTCGGATTCGAGGATATTGGAGACCAGATGCTCCATTTCCCTGGTATCTTCAATGAGTGAATTCCTGATGTCACTGGCGTCGAGCAATTCCAGATTGACTCGCATGCGCGTAATCGGCGACCTCAATTCATGGCTAATGGCGAGCAACAGGGCAGCCTTGCTTTCGAGCATGGATTTAATTTGCGCGGACATCTCGTTAATACCCCGGGCCAGTTGTGCCAGTTCATCATCACCCCGAACCTCGATTGGCTTATCAAGCTCGCCTGCGCCAATCTTGCCCACCTGCCGGGAAATCAACGCGATTGGTCGAAACATGCGACGAATCAGCAGGTAGAGTATAAAAAGTGTACCGCCGAGCAACGAAAAAAAGAACCAGTGGCGTTTTCGCGTTCCGGATCGGAAATCGCTGTCGACGAGGAACAAATAACTAAACCCGCCCTTGTTCAGCCTGACAAAATACTCGTTATGCCTGGAACCAATGTAATAACGCTGGTAGGGGCCTGGCGCCTGTTCGAGCTTATACGTGTTAATCGCCATCATCGTTGATTGCGACGACCATTCTACTTCCGGACCCTCTATTCGCAGTTCAAACGGTAAACTACGCGTCAGCGAACTGGCTTTCATCAAATTTGGGGGCGAACCTATATCGTCCACCACATACTCGATATAGCGAGCCAGGTTTGGTAATAAATCATTTTTCAGGTGGGGTTTGATTCGGCTGGAAAAATTGAAGGCCAGAATAAATGCAACAACAACCATCGATAACACGAAATAGAACAGCAG
>QNFD01000008.1 GCA_003645435.1 Gammaproteobacteria bacterium
CCTCGGAATATTGATCTTTAATTTTTTCATTTCGGGGCTTCCAGGCCGCCCCCCGGCTGCCGCCTTCGGTGAAAACTGGATGGTTTTGGCGCCACCCTCGTAGGCTTCTTCAAGACTAATATCGAGCTTGAGGTGATGATCCGGGCCTTTTTGCCGTGGCTGACGAAACGGTGAACCCTGTTGCTGATAACCGCCACCAAAGATAGATTCGAAAAAATCACTGAAGTCACCGCCCGCAAACCCACCCGAGTAACCCCCGGGGTTAAATTCATGGCCGTGCTTCCAGTCGCTGCCAAAACGATCATAAGCCGCACGCTTTTCCGCGTCTTTTAGTACATCGTAGGCTTCATTTACTTCCTTGAACTTATCTTCGGCCCCGGCATCCTTGCTCACGTCCGGATGATATTTTCTTGCCAGCTTACGGTAAGACTTTTTGATCTCCGCGCCAGAAGCGTCCCGGGTAACGTCGAGAATTTGATAATAATCCTGATATTTCATCTGTGCTTAGGTGTTTCCAGAAACGACCAGGTCTATTGGCCGGAGTAAAATTAATCACCATACTAATGCAATCAAGATAGTGTTAATAGTATAAATTTCAAGCACATAGGATAACGAAAATTCCCTAAAAGTCACCTGTTATTCATTTAGCTAATTGGCTCTGCATGAAAATCATGTAATGCTATATAGCTTATAAAAATAGCAATCGTCATGCCGGCGCAGGCCGGTATCCATTAAAAACGAAGCCAGTATTTAAATACTTAGAATTTTCATCAATGGATTCCGGCTTAAAACATGCCGGAATGACGTTCTATCTTACTTACATGATTTTCATGCAGAGCCATTTTTAGCAATTTCCACTTCAACATTTTTAACCGCCTCTTTTTCATCCGGCTCATCACTTTCTAGCGGCTCGATAATCAACTCGAGTTTTTCGTGATCCAGGTCCTTGTGCAGGGGTTCAAGCACCGGCAAGGACTTGCTGACCTTGCTCGACAACTGGCTAAACCGCTCCACCTTGCCATGCAGGCCCTGGCGACCCGCCAGGGACGTCAATGTATCATTGTAGTGATTGACGGCAGCACCCAGACTACCGCCTAATTTTTGCAATCGGATCGCCACCTCGCAAACCTGGTTGAATATATCGCCCGCCTTCTCACTAATCTCCCGCGCTTCCTCGTTGCTGCGTTCCATCATCCATAGATTTGCCACGGTTCGTAAGATTGGGATCAGGGTGGTATGCGACACCAGCACAATATTTTTCTCGTAACCGTAGGAGAATAAATCTTTTTCGAATTTCAGTGCCTCGATATAGGCAGGTTCGATTGGCATAAACATCAGTACGAAACTCGGGCTGCGAATACCAATCAGGTTGGTATAGTCCTTACCGGCAAGATCATCGATGTGACGCTTCACCGCATTCGCGTGCTCACTCAGCGCCAGTGCCTGCGCTTCCGGTGTATCGGCGGCAACCACCTTGTCATACGCCACCAGTGACACCTTGCTATCGATAATCATTTGCTTACCGCCCGGCACATTGATCAGGTAGTCTGTTTGTTTGCGACGGCCGTGCGCATCCTTGAATGCTGACTGTTTTTCGAAATGAGTACCCGCCACCAGGCCACTCATCTCCAGCGTTCTCTCTAACTGTGCTTCGCCCCAACCACCTCTTTGCTGAGAATCTCCCTTTAGCGCGGAAGTCAGATTATGCGCATCCTTGCCCATCTTCAAACCCACTTCCAGCACCTTTTTAATTTCACTCTCGAGGGACGCATTACCCTTGACTGACTCGGTATGCACGTCATTAACACGTTTTTGAAACCCTTCTATTTGTTCGCGAAACGGCTTAAGTAAGGATTCTATGGAGGATTGACTGGTTTGACCGAGCGCTTTCGCCTTCTCGTCAAGGATTTTACCCGCGAGGTTTTCAAACTCGATCTTAAGCTGCTTTTTACTGTCTTCAAACTGCTGCAGTCGTTGTTGATTGAACTCCTGATCCATTTGTTGTTCAATTTTCAGCGCCTGGTTATTTTTCTCGGCGCTGTGCAGGGCTTCACGCAAATCGTGGCCCTTGCTCTGCTCATCGTCCAGGCTGGTTTTCAGCTCGCTATTGATCTGCTGCTGCTGTCCATGGCTTTGCTGCTCGAGGGCGAGTTTGGTGGCCATCTCATTATTCGCTCCGATCAGTTCTTGCTGAACTCGAGCCGCTTTTCGTTGTTTGACTATAATAAAAATAATAGCCAACAGCAGGACTGCCCCGGTAACAATCAGGGCCACGATCAGTGGATTGTGTAAATCGAGATATGCCATTTCTAACCCTAACGATAGTTAGGGGGTATTATAACAGCAACGAACGTATTATTGAGAAGACGAAAATGACAATAACAAGACGAAACTTTATTCGGACTGCAACAATCGCAGGCACTGCCGGCCTGTTACCCCTGTATTTGTCTCGTCCAGCTATTGCCGGTTATTCCTATAGCGCTAAAGACTTTAGCTCGCCGTTGGCGATCCCGGCTGAATATCATGGCCGGGTTGAAAATGGCAAACGTGTTTTTGATTTGGCAATACAACATGGCAGCACTGAATTTTTCAACGGCTATAAAACCCCGACCCTGGGAATTAACGGCAGTTACCTCGGGCCGGTACTGCGCTTAAAACGTGGTGATGAGGCCACTTTCAACGTCGGCAATGGCTTAAACAAGCCGACAACCATGCATTGGCATGGCGTAAATCTGCCGGCGCGTATGGATGGCGGTCCACATCAGGTAATCGGTGTCAGAAAATTATGGCAGCCCGAGTTTGTTATCCGCCAACCGGCTTCAACGCTGTGGTATCACTCGCATTTACACCAGTTCACCGGCCCGCAGGTATACCAGGGGCTTGCCGGGTTGTTTTATATCGATGATGAAAACAGCGTGAAAATGGATATACCTAAAACCTATGGTGTCGATGATATTCCGCTCGTGATACAGGATCGTAATTTCAATCGCGATGGCTCGTTTCGATATATCTCGAACATGCGTGATCGCATGGCGGGTGTACATGGCAGCCACATTCTGGTGAATGGCGTTATCCGTCCGCAACACCATGTGGCCCGCAAACAGATGCGCTTCCGGCTGCTCAACGGCTCCAATGCGCGCATATACAATCTGAAATTTAGTGATAACCGGGCCTTTGTGCAAATAGCGTCTGATGGCGGTTTTCTACCCCAGCCGATACGCCTGAATCGCTTACGTCTGGCACCGGCCGAGCGTGCCGAAATAGTCGTTGAGTTTGCCCATAATGAAGAGGTCATGCTGCAGCACGAGCCACTGCCGGCCAACAACAGGGGCATGGGTAGGATGTCGATGATGATGTCCGCCAATGACCGCCCCTTTAATATCATGCGCCTGCTAAGCAAGACGCCTGGCGGTGAAATCGCGGGCGTTCCCGATCAACTCGCAACAATGCCTGACTGGAACGAGAAACAGGCGGCGAAAACCCGTCGCTTTCAACTAAACATGGCAATGGGCCCGGGCATGATGTCTGGTCGCGGTTCGGGCTTCACGATCAATCGCCGCTCATTTGATATGGGACGTATCGATGAGGTTGTGCGTTTGAACGATATCGAGATATGGGAGTTCACCAACAAATCCCCAATGCCGCATCCGGTTCATATTCACGATGTCCAGTTTCGCATCCTGAGCCGAAATAATCGGCCGCCGGAAGCGAATGAGCATGGCCTCAAAGATACCGTACTGGTGAATCCGAATGAAACGGTGAGGGTGATAACCCGATTTGAAAATTATGCCGACGAGACCGCGGCCTACATGTACCACTGTCACATCCTGGAACACGAGGATCAGGGTATGATGGCGCAGTTTGTCGTGGTGTCTTAGTGGAGGTTGATGCCGTACCGGCTCGCGTAATGCGGACTTAATTTGACTGTAGAATTAAAGTAAAGGTCGTCATGCCGGCGCAGGCCGGTATCCAGTGGTTTCAGCGACTTACTGGATACCGGCCTGCGCCGGCATGACGTATAGGTTTTTCGAGATTACTTAATACGGGTTTTATAATAGTTTAATAAACGCGTCTTCAGCCACTGCTTTAGAGTAATAAAACCCCTGACCGAATTCAGCCTGGTAACCGCGTAGCAGTTCGACCTCGGGACCACTACCGATGCCTTCCGCAACCACATTCATACCGAGGTCGTGGGAAAGGTTTACGAGGGATTTGGTGATCTCGTTGCTCTTGTTGTCCTGCAACATGGTGCCAATAAATGAGCGGTCGATTTTCATCGTGTCAAACGGAAACTGGTGCAGGTAACTGAAACTCGAATAGCCGGTACCAAAATCGTCGATTGCCAGTTTTGCCTTTGTTTCCTTTAAACGATGCAAGGTTTTGCCGGCAATTTCCGGATTATCCAGCAACAGGCTCTCGGTGATCTCGAACTTGATACGCTCGTGATCCACACCCGTCTTATCCATGATATCCGAGAGTGTTTTGATTAAGCTAATATCGTCAAATTGCTTGCCCGATAAATTGATCGTAACAAATAGCGGCTGCTCGAACTCCCTACTCAGTCGGGCCTGAAATTGACAGGCGCGCTCGGCGATCCAGTAACCCAGATCTATGATCAAGCCGCTGACTTCTGCCTTTTTAATAAACTTGGAAGGTAAGATCAGCTTGCCGGACGGATGGTTCCATCGCACCAGTGCTTCACAGCCCACGGTTTTACCGCTTTCCAGTTCAACTATCGGTTGATAATGGACACAAAATTCCTCGTTCTCCAGGGCTGCTTTCAGAATTTTCTCTTCGGTAACCAGCTTCCTGGTGCTTTTTATTGTTTCTTCGCCGAGAGAACTTTTGGTGGCTTTAAAAGTGGACAGACTCAGCGCCGAGTTGATGCGTTTTTGCATATCCATGTATTGCGTCATGATATTTTCTATTTCACCAGACGCGCTATTGATCTTGTCCTTTGATGTTTTTTCGCGAGATGGTGACATACTCTCAAGCACATGTGACAGACGCGCATGAATATCACGGTAACGTTCCATAACGAGTCGCAGAAACAGGCGTACGGTCGGATCGGCGGTATCGATTTTTTGTTCGATGTAGTCGAGCGGAATTGCTATCGTATTGGTTTCTTCCATTGCCCGCGCGGTGGCTGTTCGAGGGCATTTATCTATAAGGGCCATCTCACCCAGAACATCGCCCTCGCCGAGCGTGGCGATGACCAGTATCCGGCCTCCCTTGTCGATCGATAATTCGACCGAGCCAGATTCTATAATGTAGGCACAATCGCCGGTATCGCCTTCTTCAAATAGAAAATCGTTTTCTTCAAAATGTGTAGTTAAATCTCTTAAGTCCATAAGCTTTCAATCGGGATCTATTACGCATAAAATTTTCGACCAAATGATCTGACCCGGTCGAAAAGCGATTTCAGGGGGTTTCCCTCTATTAAATATAGCCCAATATTTCCCATAAACACTATATCAATATGCACTAAATAGCTATATCGGCATTATTTACTTATCAAAGGTAGATCCGGCCTAATTAAAGGCTTTTCAGGGATTCAGGGGCATTAAATCGGTCGAAGATTCATCATGCCTGCCTGGTTTCAGGGTAGAGAGCAGCTGCTCACAACTTGACCACAAATTGTCGCCGTTCCATGCGCCTGCCGCCTGACTGTACAAACTCTGGTTGAGGGCATCGATATACTGCTTCAGGGGGTTCCCGAAAAAGCGCGCGACCTGGTTCAAATTGTTGAATTTGAGGTCCGGTTTGAGGGCGTTTGCCCAGCTTAGCATCGCATCACGCGCATCCATCGCATTGTTACCGGCACAGGCTTGCCGCAAGCGACGAGTAGCTTTGGACAGCGATATCTCAACGGGTTTTTCACTGCTCGGCATTTGTTGCATCGAACGCTTTCGAATCAACCACCAGGCCAGGTTGCTTAATATAAGGCCCGCAGCCAGCAAAACGCTCAGCCAGATCCAGAAATAATTGGCCTCAGCGGGCGCAGCGACAACAACCTGAGGCGCCTCTGTCGATTCCGGTTTAGCATCCACTTCTGCTTCGGAGACTGTATCCTCGCCACCCTGAACATCGATTGTGCGTGACGGGATGCGCGCAAACTCAAGCTGATCGGTTTCCAGATTCCACCAGGGAATTGAAATCTCGGGTATTGTATAACTTCCTCCAGTGGTAGCTATGAGGGCAATTTTTTGCTGCCGCTTGCCGACAATGCCGGCGCCGGAGCGCCTATCCTTGAGAAAGGGTTTGTCGGGGTACTGATTTATTCCCTGGATATCCCGCTGGCCCAGGTCCGGTAATTGCGCCGCGGTTAAACCTTCGGCGGTCATCGTAATGGTGCGTGTAACCGGTATTCCCGCCGACAATTGATCGAGTTCCCCCTGCCAGTCTTCGGTCAACTGGATACCGGTTGAAGGCAGCCAGTGTTGCGCCTTAAAGGAGTCTGCTTTCCTGAGAACCTCCATGGTTAAGCCCTGTGATAGCAAACGAACCACCTTGCCGTTGTTGCGGAAGGGATCGAACAGGGATCGAGACCGGCTACCCAACTGCACAGCCGCCTGTATCGGTTCAATATTTAGCCTGCCGCTTTGTTGTGGGAATAACGCATACTTCTTTTCCAGCACCAGGTAAGCCCTACTATCAATTTCGGTCTGATATTGAGTGATATCACCGAGCGGCTCAACGACGACATCCATGCCATCGAAATCCATATCGCCGATGTTGTAATCGGATATGCTCCTGTCACTCATCAGGCGCAGGGTAACCACAACCTGGCTTTGCACATAAAGCGACGATCTGTCTGCGACAAGCTCAAATATGAGGCCATCGTCACCCGGCGTGCTCGATTGCCGCGCCGGATTCACCTTCACCTCGAAAGGCCTGCTTTTTTCGTTGCCAAAGCGAATTGCCGGCACCGTGAAGGTACCCGCCTCCCTCGGCATAGCCTGCAGAGTCCACTTGATACTACGTTTATAATTGCCGTTAATAACACTGATATTACTGCTTTGGCTGCTATTCAGAATCGAGAAAAATTGTTGCAGGGAAGAAAAATCGGGATCTTCATCAACCGAGCTGTCGGCTTCAAAATATATTTGAAAAGATTCGTTGAGATGGACCGGGTTACGATCAATCGATACGGTAATCACCGCCCCTGCTACTTCAGCAAACAGAACCAGGCACGATAAAAAAATCCACCAGCGGAAATTATATTTCATGCGCCGCTACCATTGATTGGCCTCAACAGAATTTCCGGCACGATTTTGATACTGATAAATAAACTTACGCCGCAGCAATCCCCCCGGATCATCGGGGATTTTACGCAACCATTGATCGGCTGCCTGCTCGGACATTTGTTGCTCCATCTCTGCGAGTTGTTCGTCTTCGCTAGTCTGCTGGTTTTCCTGCTGGTCAACCTGTGAGGCCTGCGGCTGGGTCGATTGCTGTTGACTGGTCTCCGCGGTCTGGGGATCGCTGTCTTGCTGGGCCTGTGAACTTTGCTGATTGTTATTTTCATCGCTGCGCTGCCGGTCCCTTTCCCCATCTGCCTGCTGTTCCTGACTCGAATCTTGCGACTGTTGCTGTTCGCTGCCCTGCTGGTCCTGTTGTTGATCCTGCTGGTCTTTTTGTTGCTGCTGTTGTTGATCGATTAAATCCTCAAGCAACTTCTTGTTGTAGCTGGCGTCCTGGTGTTGCGGATTGATGTCCAGGGCCTTCTCGTAAGACTTAACCGCTTCGTCCAGGCGCCCCAGTTTGGCCAGGGCATTTCCCTGGTTGTAATATGCGCTCTCGTCAGCTTCCTCGGCCCAGAATTGCAGGGCCTCGTCGTAGTCACCGGCACGATAATAGGATGAAGCCTTCCATCCCGGGTTTTGGAATAACTCCGCGGCCTGCTCGTGGGCGCCCTGTTCAAACTGCAGGCTACCCCGTTGGTTTTGATTTTGCCAGAGCTCCTCCCAGCCAAACGCATCTGCCCCGGGTGAAAATGGTATTAACATCAGGGGCAACAGAAATAGTACTCCGCGCCGGAACACCAGCGCGATAAAAGGCAGCATAAAAAGTAATAGCCAGGGACCCTGTTCGCGCCATATATCCGCGCTTCGGTCACTGGCAATGGTCTCGGTTTCAAAACGATTACGCTGTATGTGATCCAGTATGCTCAGAATGTCCCGATCATCGGTGGTGATGGTCGCAAACTCGCCCGAGCCTTTGGCAGCCAGTCGCGCCATTGCATCGACCGGCATACGCGGAACAATAATGGAACCCCCGGCATCTTTGAGGAAACCACCGCTTGCCAGTGGAATCGGTCCCCCAGTTTTGCTGCCAACACCGAGTATAGAAATACGATAACCCGAAAGATTGCGCAGGATTCGTTCCACTTCGACAATTTCGTTAGTGGATAAACCATCGCTGACTATTAATATATCTCCACGTTTCACGCCGCCATTGTCAAATAGCCGCAGCGCCTGCCGCAATGCCCGATCAACACGACTACCCTGAGTAGGCATGAGATCGGTACTCAGGCTCGGTAACAGGGCCTTAATCGTGCCAACGTCTTCGGTCAGGGGTGTCACCAGAAAAGCATCGGCCGCGTATACCACCAGTGCGGTTTGACCCTCACCGCGTCGCGACAGGATATCGGCAATCTTGTGGCGGGCGCGGGTTAAACGAGAAGGCTTAACATCGGTTGCATCCATCGAACGCGACAAATCAAGTGCTATAACCAATGCCGCCTGTTGCCTGTAGACAGGCTGCGGTAATTTTTCCCAGACTGGCCCGGCGAGCGCGATAATCGCCGCGAAACCGATCACGGCCACCAGTACAACAGTCCTCGATTGCCTGGCCTGAAATTTACCCCCGAGCAGATGGGGCAATAATTCGGGGTCGACTACCGATTGCCAGCTACGACTGTTAGGGTTGCCTTTGAATAGCTGCCAGATCAATCCCGAGAGAGGCAACAATGCGAGTAACCAGAGCGGGCGCAGCAAGGTAAATTGCTCGATCATGTCCGCCTCATCGCGATATAGGGTCCAGCCATGTAGGCGGATATGCCCGCGGCGATTAGCAGGGCCATCGCCAGCGGCCAGTAAAATAACGCATTGACGGGTCTAAATGATTGCCGTTCTTTGTCGAGCGGCTCGAGTTCATCGAGTAACCCATAAATTTCCGCCAGTTCTTCGATATCCCTGGCTCGAAAATAGCGCCCGCCTGTTAGTTCGGCAATCCCGCGCAGGGCCTTTTCATCGAGTTGCGCCGACGGGTTTGTTTTGCGGGTACCAAACAGGGTGCGTACTTCCATCTCATCGGCGCCTATGCCAATCGTGTAAATTTTCAGACCCCGCTGCGCCGCAAGTTGTGCCGCCTTGATCGGTGTCACCTCGCCGGCGGTATTAGCGCCATCGGTCATCAGTATCAATACCTGCGACGCCTGTGGGCTATCTTTCAGGCGTTTCAGGGTGAGACCAATCGCGTCGCCTATCGCGGTGCGTTCACCGGCGAGCCCAATTGCCGATTCCAGCAGTAACTGATTAATGGTTTTGGTATCGAAGGTCAGGGGCGCCTGCAGATAAGCCTTGCTGCCGAACAGAATTAAACCGAGCCGGTCCCCCTGGCGATTTTCGATGAACTCGGTGGCAACCGATTTAGCCGCGCTAAGACGGTCGACGATCTGGCCGTTGATTTTGAAATCCGCGGTTCGCATACTGTCGGACAGGTCAACCGCGATCATCAAATCGCGGCCACTGATGTTTATATTGACCGCCTCGCCTATCCATTGGGGGCGGCTTGCCGCGAAAACCACCAGGCACCAGGCGAGCAGACTCAACCATTTCAACCAGGGTAGTCTTATACGCCACTGTCCAGGTTGCTGTGAGAGTTTAAAGTCTTCGATAAATGGTACCCACAGGGCTGACTCGCGGGCAGTCTTTTTAGCGGGTAAGCCATAGTAGACCATCAAAGGAAGCGGTATCAGTAGCAAAACCAGGGGCCATTCAATTTGCAGCATCGATGTATCTCCGCGGCAGGGCCCTGATCCAGTTTTCACAACTGTCGATCATGGATTTGGTATTACAGCGGCTTGCGGGACTGTACTGCCCAGCACTCAACCAGTCATTTTGTTCCGCGCTAAAACAGTTAATACCCGCCAATTGTTCGAGTTGTCTGACCCAGCTATTACCGCTCAGGCTCGCGCTTAGGCCGCGGCCGCAATAACTCATCACGGTACGACGCAATAGTACCGACAGGTCCTTTAGTGCGCGCTGTTCGTCATCACTGTTTTTCAGTTCAAGACGGATACGTTTTAATTCCCTCATCGACAGCTTTTTGACCGGCTTTAAGCGCCACCAGCGCAGCAGCCGCGGCAGATAGACGAGCGCAAGCGCAACCAGTATCGCCAATAGCCACCAACCAGCGGCCGGCGGCCACCAGAGACTTAGATCGGGCAAGTGAATATCCCTTAGAGGTAGCTCGTTCATGATTTCAGGCGCTAGCCCTGTTGTGGCCCGGCCGGTAACCCGGGTTTAGACCGAGGCCTGATTGAAGCGTTTCGACCAGGTTCGCAGTAGTCGATATGTCGAGTAAAAATATATGCTGTTGTGCACAAAGGTTTTTCAGTTCCTGGAAGTGATCGGTAAATCGCTGCCGATACTGCTGTTTGCTGGCGGCATTCGCACTATCGATTGCCAGCTCAGTTTTACCATCGGTAACCCGGTAGACCCCAGAGGCTGGAAGCGCCTGCTCCAGCGGGTCATGGGTGAACAACATGACGACATCATTATGTTTTGCAAGCTGGGTGAGATGGATTCGGCTACTATCATCGAGAAACCGAAAATCGCTGATCAATATCACCAGGCTACCCGGGCGAGCCACATGCCGCAACCGGTTCAAGGCCTGTTGACCGGCATCGCCGGGGTTACTCGAATGCTGATGCTGATGCGCGTCCCAGGCAGGATGCGAAGCGAGTTGCCGGATCAGGTGCAGCGCCGCGGCCTTACCCCGTTTAGGTCGAAACTCGATATGATGCTGTTCGGAAAAAACCAGTCCGCCGATACGGTCGCCATGATAAATACTGCTCCATGCCAACAACGCAGCCAGCTTCGAGGCCAACACCGATTTAAAACACACGCGCGTGCCGAAAAACATGGTGTTACACAAATCGACCCATAGCAATACCGGGCGTTCGCGCTCTTCCCGATAAACTTTAGTATGCGTTCGACCGCTACGCGCGGTCACGCGCCAGTCGATCGCACGAATATCATCTCCCGCCTGATAAGGTCGGGATTCGTGGAATTCCATGCCCCGGCCCCGGAACGCGGATAGATACCCACCCGATAATTGCGCCTTCACCGACCTCGCAATCAGCGGGATATTTTTCGCCTCGCGGTGCAGTCCTATCAGCGTGGATTGCCTGATCCGCACAATGTCATCACCTTTGTCTGTATTGCTAACCATAAAACTGCCCTAGGGTACCGCAATTCGACTGATTAACTCCTGCACGCAGGCATCCGTTGTGACGCCATCGGCCTCGGCTTCAAAACTGAGGATGATGCGATGTCTAAGTACATCGGGTGCAATGATTTGAATATCTTCGGGGGTGACAAAGTCACGATCGTTAATCCAGGCGTAGGCGCGCGCGCAACGATCGAGCGCCATGCTCGCTCGCGGGCTTGCGCCGTACTGGATCCAGCCTGCCAGGTCTTCACCATATCTTTCGGCTGCGCGGGTTGCGAGCACAATTTCAATCAAATAAGACTCGATATTTTCGGCCAGGTAGGTGTCCAGAACTGCCTTACGTGCCTGTAATATCGTATCCTGGCTGACTCGATTCTCGGGCTGGCGTGGTTCTCGCAGCCCCATTTGTGCTTCCTGCCGGGTCAACTCAAGAATTGCCCGTTCATCAGCGGCGTCGGGGTAGTCGACCCTGACATGCATCAGAAATCGATCCAGCTGCGCCTCGGGTAAGGGATAAGTACCTTCTTGCTCGATCGGATTCTGGGTCGCCATGACCAGGAACACTTCCGGTAGTGCGTAGGTTTCCGAACCCACCGTTATCTGGCGTTCAGCCATCGCTTCGAGTAATGCCGATTGCACTTTGGCAGGTGCGCGATTAATTTCATCGGCAAGAATCAAATTGTGAAACAACGGTCCGCGTTGAAACTTGAAGCTACCATCCTGCGGCCGGTAAATTTCGGTACCGGTTAGATCCGCGGGTAGCAGATCAGGGGTAAACTGAACACGATGGAAATCGCCTTCGATACCCTCGCCTATGACCTTGATCGCGCGCGTCTTGGCGAGTCCCGGAGCGCCTTCGACGAGTAGATGACCATCCGCAAGTATCGCAATCAAGAGCCGTTCAATCAAGTCGTCCTGGCCGATGATGTTTTCACTAACGTATTGTTTTAAATGTAAAATTTGTTCTCGTAACAAAGATAATTCCTCGTGTGCTACCCTCACCCCAACCCTCTCCCAGAGGGAGAGGGTTGGGGTGAGGGGAATTTCGAAATAACCAGCTGATGTTAATTCATGAATCAGTCACAGGTTCACCAGGCAAAAGATGCCCCGTTTTAATCCAGATAATGGTCTCGTCCTCAACATAAGGACAATGTTCGCTATTGTGCGGGCAACGCATCCAGCTACCGGCCGGATAACGGCCATACTCATCGAGTATTGTACCTGAAAGCACGTAGACTTCCTCGCCTCCAAAGTGCTGGTGTGGCGGAAATTTCGAATTGGCCGGGCAATTCATTAGCGCGACACTTTCATGATCAAACTCGTGCAAAGGCATTACCTGAAATTTTCCTTCACCCGCGAGCCAGGTCGCACTGTTAGTATCAATACATACCGGCTCAGTATCGTCGCTATCGAATTGATCGAGTTTCACCAGTAGTACACATCCTTGCTTGCTAAACGGTGTGTGACTCGACCCTGGCGGGTTGCGTATATAGCTGCCCGCAGGGTAGTCACCATGTTCGTCTGAAAACACGCCTTCGAGAACCAGTATTTCTTCTCCCATGGGGTGTTTATGCGCAGAAAAGAATGAATCGGGGTCAAACCGGACAATGCTGGTGGTATGCCCATGTTCGGCAGCTTCGCGGGCCAACGGCTTGCGCCATACACCCGACATCGGGCTGGCCTGCCACTCCATTTCACTGGTATTAATTACCACGGGTTGGTCTAACTGCATATTCAGCATGCTGCTTCTCGCTTAATCAGATACGAGATCAAAATATACCAAATTTAGCAATTCTGTGAGTGGTTAAATTAGGGCTCTTTGGGAATATATATGAATGCTTTATGGATATGTGGGGATAGTAAGCCTGGTGCAATCCTTGCCCCTCACCCCTGCCCTCTCCCCGGAGGGGAGAGGGAGTATCATTGTCCCCTCGCCCCTCTGGGGCGGTGCGACGCCTCGCGAGGGTTAGGGTGAGGGGCAAATTTATGCCCAGAGACAACCCCCCCCCTAACACTTCATACGTTCCATTTTCGGATCATAAAGCGGTTGCAAATGTATTTCACAGGCCACCCGCTCGGTGGCGACTTCGAGTTCATAGCTGCCCGCCAGCAGGAATTCCTTATCGACACCCTCTGCCCGGCGCACGTAGCCATAACCGATATTGGTCTCCAGCGTGTAACCCCAGCCCGCACTGGAGAGCCAGCCGACTCTTTCGCCATCGCGAAAAATGGTCTCACGCCCGAGTAAGACCACATTTTTATCGGAAACCGTAAAACAGGCCAGAGATTTGCCCAGTGGTTTCTGTTTTTGCTCGACAAACGCTTCTCGGCCGATGAATGGCCGCTCGTTGTTTAGATTCACAGCCCAGCCAAGCCCGGCTTGCAGCGGTGTATAGTCGGGGCCTATATCTGACCCCCAGGCCCGGTAGCCCTTTTCCAGCCGTAGGGATTCGATCGCGCGATAACCAGCGTTGGCTATGCCGTGCTCTTTACCCGCCTGCATGATCGAATCGTAAACCGTCGCTGCGAACTCGACTGGCACATGTAGCTCCCAGCCCAGCTCACCCACATAACTCACTCGCAGGGCCCTTAAGATCGCCCCCGAAATGGCAAGTTCCTGCATGGTCGCGAAGGCGAAAGCCGAATCTGAAATATCCTCTCGCACCAGGCCTTGCAATACATCTCTTGCGCGGGGTCCCATGAGTGACATTACCGCCCAGCTCGAGGTAACATCCTCGAACTGGAGATCATCACAGTCGGCTGGAATATTACGCGAGATCCAGTTGAAATCATGCGTTGCAAATCCGGTACCTGTTACCAGGTAAAACTCATCTTCGGCGATTCGCATCACCGTCAGGTCACACTCTATACCACCGCGCTGGTTGAGCATTTGTGTATAAACTACCGAACCGACGGTAGTATCAATATTGTTGGCGCATATCCATGACAGCGCCCGCGTCGCGTCCGCACCCTGGAGACGAAACTTGGCGAACGAACTTTGATCGAAAATAGCAACACGTTCACGCGCCGCACGATGTTCCTCGCCTACCGCGGCAAACCAGTTTTGGCGTTCGAAGCTGTACTCGTCTTTTGCAGTCTGACCCTCGGGCGCAAACCAGTTGGGACGTTCCCATCCGAGCTTTTCACCAAAGCAGGCACCCTGCGATTTCAATGTTTCGTATAGCGGTGAGCGTCGGCATGGACGACAGGATTTATTTTCTTCGAACGGCCAGGCCATTGTGTAGTGCTTCGAATAGGCTTCGAGGGTGCGTTTGCGCACCCATTCGACATCCGCATGCGGCCGACCAAACCGGCATATATCAACCGCCCATAAATCAAACGGTGGTTCGCCTTTCAATACCCATTCCGCCAGCGCCATACCGGCGCCACCACCCGAGGCGATACCGAAGGCGTTAAAGCCTGCGCCAACGAACACGTTTTTACGTTCGGGTGCTTCACCGAGGATAAAATTTCCATCCGGGGTAAAACTCTCCGGACCATTCATCATTTGTTTTATACCCGCGTCGGCAAGTGAAGGCACTCGTTCTATGGCCTGTTCCAGTAGCGGTTCAAAATGGTCCCAATCATTGTCGAGCAGGGTGAAATTAAACCCATGCGGAATACCATCTTGCGCCCACGGAATCGGGTTCGGTTCGTAACCGCCCATCACCAGCCCGCCGACATCTTCCTTGAAGTAGGTGAGGCGATCCGGATCACGCAGGGTCGGCAAATCCGATGGTACAGATGGCATTTTATCGGTAATCAGGTACTGGTGTTGTACCGACACCAGCGGCACATTGACACCGGCGAGTTGACCGAGCTGGCGCGACCACTGGCCGGCACAGATTACGACAGCCTCGCAGTTGATTGTTCCCCGGTCGGTTTGCACGCCGGAGATACTGTCGCGATTGAAATCGAAGCCGGTGACCTCGGTATCTTCATAAATCTGCACACCACTCTTACGCGCACCACTGGCGAGCGACTGGGTGATATCGGAGGGATTTGCCTGTCCGTCGGTGGGTAAAAATGCGGCCCCGACCAGGTCTGAAATATCCATTATTGGCCATAAATCCTGCGCTTCTTTGGGCGTTAACAGGTGCATGTCGAGGCCGAAGGAATGCGCCGTGGTGGCCTGCCTTTTAACTTCGGTCCAGCGTTGCTGGTTGCAGGCGAGGCGCAACCCGCCATTCATCTTCCAGCCGGTAGCAAGACCGGTCTTCGCTTCCAGCGACTGGTAGAGTTCGACCGAATAACCCAGCAACTGGGTGATGTTGGCATTGGTACGCAACTGTCCGACCAGGCCAGCGGCGTGAAAGGTGGAACCCGAAGTGAGTTTGCCTTTTTCAATCAGCACGACATCGTTACAGCCCATTTCGGCGAGGTGATATGCGGTTGAACAACCGATTATACCGCCGCCGATAATAACTATTTTTGCCTGACTGGGCAGCTGCTTGTCTGTCATCTGGTTTTTCCCATTATTCGAGTCCCAGTTCGCGTTTACGGCGCGACGCCCAGGCATTAATCATGCGATCGGCAATGATCGCGATAAACGCGACACAGACGCCGGCGACTATGCCTCTGCCGGTATCCGCCTTGGTGAGTGCAATATAAACTTCCTGGCCCAGTTCGCGGGTACCGACCAACGCGGTTATCACCAGCATCGACAGCGCCATCATGATGGTCTGGTTAACCCCTAACATGATGTGCGGTAACGACAGCGGCAACTGAACCTTGAACAGTACCTGGTTGCGCGTGCAACCAGCCTGTCGCGAGGCCTCGATCAGGTGGGGTTGTACCTGGCGAATACCGTGATCGGTATAGCGGATAATCGGTGTTACCGCGTAGGCAATTACCGCCAGCATCGCAGCAAAGTCGCCAACCCGGAAAAGCATCACTACCGGCATTAAATAGACAAAACTGGGCAGGGTCTGCAGGGTATCGATTACGACGCTGACGATACGATGTAAACGATCATTGCGCGCTGCCATAATCCCAATCGGGATGCCTATCATGCAGGCGATTACTACCGACAGGCCGCAGAGGTAGAGGGTTACCATGGCCTTGGTCCAGAGACCTACCACGGCCATAAAGGTTGTCAGTGACGCGGTTAGCAGACCCAGACGCTTACCGCCGAGCTGCCAGCCTGCGAGCCCAACCACGGCGACCACGGCTATCCAGGGCAAGGCCAGTAGAAAGCGCTTGAACGGTATCATGATGTTCAGCAGCAGGAAGTTTTTAAAGCTTTCCAGCACTTCATAATAATTAATATTAATGTAACGCACTATGTCGTCCCAAAAACTACCGGTAGTGAGCTGCCAGCTTTCAGGATAGGTATCCAGTACTGGAAAATAAATACCCAGTATCCAGGTTAGCCCTACGATACCGGCAAAACTAATACTGTAAGGATGTCGGGCCCAGATACTTTGTGCACCAACCGTATGCATTGGTTCCGATCGATTCGCGTATGCCTGGCTGATACGATCGAGTGCAATCGCCAACAGGGTAATAGCGACGCCGGCTTCTATGCCCTCGCCGATCTTGAGCCGTCTTAACGCCGATAAAACATCGTGACCGAGACCGCCGGCGCCAATCATTGACGCGATGATGACCATATTTAACGACAGCATGACCACCTGGTTGACGCCCACCATGAGTGAATGCCTGGCGGATGGCAGCAACACCTTCATCATCGATTGCCGTGGTGAGCAACCGGCCATGGCCCCGGCTTCCACCACTTCCGCGCTGACCTGATCGAGCGCCAGTAGAGTGACCCTTACCATCGGCGGCAAGGCGTAAATAATCGTCGCAATCATTGCCGACACGGGACTAAAACCAAACAGGAGTAAAATCGGCACCAGGTAGGCAAATACCGGCACCGTCTGCATCAGGTCCAGGGTCGGCATCAGTACCACTCGAAAGCGCGGCGAACGATAGCCGACTA
The DNA here is from genome assembly GCA_003645435.1 of Gammaproteobacteria bacterium. The sequence continues at coordinate 17,402 of QNFD01000008.1, forward strand.
TGCCCAGCAACAGACCACCGACGATACCGATGGGGACTGCGATGACGATCGAGCTAAGCGTCATCATCGCACTATCCCATTGACCAAACACTACCAGGTACAGGAAACAGACACCGACCAGCAGCGACAGCTTCCAGTCTTTGACGTAGTGGGCCAGCAACATCAGGCCTGCGATCAGCGCCACCCAGGATATGCGCGGGAACACCTGCACGGCATAACTGCCCGTGCCTTTCAGGAAGCCGGTCGATAACAGACTTTTTACCAGCAGGTATGGTTGCTCGACCAGCCAGGCAATTGAACGGGTGAATTCCTTAAATGTGAAGAGGCCGAAATCAAGATCGTTAATCAGCCATTTCATGAAACTGGAAATCCAGGCATCGAGCGGTAATTTCCAGGCACTCGGATATTTGAATGCGAGCGGCACCGACTCTTTTGCAATCATCAGGACGATGGTGCCGACGAGGACCGCCAGCCACAGCCAGATCCAGGGATTTGATCGTATCCGCAGGGGTAAAAATGCTGGGAGTGCGGCGCTGCTCATTCCTTGCGCTTTGATGTCGTTAGTAAATCCACCACGAGTTCACGGCTGAGGGCGCCAATGGTCTCGCCCTGCTCATTTTTTACCGCGAATACGGCATCCCGATCCGCATCAAGAAAGCGCTTCAGCTCTGCGTCGATCGTCGACTTCGCCTGCACGGACCCGGCGAATGTGTCACCGCTGACTTCTCGCATCAGCGATGCCGCGCTAAGCACCCTGGCGCGTGGGATATCCTGAATAAATTCTTCGACATAATCGGTAGCCGGGTTGAGTACCAGGTCTTCCGGTGTGCCAATCTGGATAATTGCGCCATCCTTCATAATCGCGATCCGATCGGCGAGTCGAATCGCCTCTTCAAAGTCATGGGTTATGAAAACAATGGTTTTGTGTAATACATTTTGCAGGCGCAAAAACTCATCCTGCATCTCGCGTCGAATCAGGGGATCGAGTGCGGAGAATGGCTCGTCGAGGAACCAGATATCGGGTTCGACGGCGAGGGATCGTGCGATGCCGACTCGTTGTTGCTGGCCACCCGAAAGTTCACGCGGATAGTATCCTTCGCGACCCTCCAGACCCACCAGTCCGATTACCTCCAGTGCACGCTTTAACCGATCTGCTTTCGCTATGCCCTGGACTTCGAGGGGTAACTCTACATTACCGAGTACTGTACGGTTGGGTAATAGCGCGAAATGCTGGAATACCATACCCATTTTGTGACGGCGTAAGTTGATTAGCTCGGCTTCACTGACTTTCAGCAAGTCCTTTGAGTCGAACTGTATCGAGCCGGCACTCGGCTCGATCAATCTCGTCATACATCTTACCAGGGTTGATTTTCCCGACCCTGACAACCCCATGATGATGAAAATTTCGCCTTCGAAGACATCAAAGTTGGCATCACAAACCGCATTAATATAATTACCGCGCTCGAGTGCCTGCCGGTCGACACTACCATCGGCGTCAAATAATGCCTCGCTACCAGTACCAAACACCTTCCAGACATTTTTACAGGCAATTTTAATCGATGGTTCAGAATGCGCCGAAGCTTTGCTGTCTGACGCCGGAACTTGAGACATACGCGTGACTCCTGGAAGCGATCGAGATTGTAAGACCTGAAAAACAGACAGGACTGGCGGACCATGGCTAACTGCCAGGTCCGCCCATTCATGACTAATGACTGTCTGTTCTTAGCTACTGCTACTTAATCCAGGCCTTCCAGGTTGATTCATTCTCAGACATCCACTTCGCGACTGTTTCATCAACCGACTTACCTTCGAGGTCAACCTCGACGATCATCTGGCTCATTGCCGCATTATCGATATGAAAATTGCGTACCGCCTTGTAAGCCCCGGGCCACTTTTTCTCGCCATCCTTCCAGCCAACTTTTTTGATCCAGCCAAATGGCTTGCCGCAGTCGTAGGCCATGGTCTTGTTCATGCCCCAGCTCGGATCGTTGTAGCAATCATCGGTATACTCGGGAAATTCGACCCACTCGCCTTCATACTTTGCTACCGCCCAATGGGGTGCATAAATCCATAAAAGCACTGGCGCCTTACGTTGAACCGCGGACTCCAACTCCGCGAACAGGGCCGCATCGGTACCCGCGTGAACCACTTCATAGTCCATTCCCAGGGCCTCGACACGTTCGTCGTCGAATCCTGCCCAGGTCACCGGTCCGCCCAGGTAGCGCCCCTTCGGTGCTGTCTCCGCAGTGGCAAAAGCCTCGGCGCATTTGTTGAGTGCCTTCCAGTCCGGCAATCCTGGGCAACGCTCCTTCATATACATTGGGTACCACCACTCTTCCTTGGCATCCATCCCGGTTTCACCGAGATCTACGGTTTTTCCGGTTGCCAGGGATGCATCCATCGCCTGCTTACCCGTGGTTTCCCACATTTCCATGGCAATGTGC
>QNFD01000009.1 GCA_003645435.1 Gammaproteobacteria bacterium
AATCGGCGGCGTTTGCTATCGCGGCCATCTCGATCGATGACTTGGTGCCGTCGAGGAATGAATTGAACATCTGGCTGCGCATGCCGGCGGCCGCGGCCTGTTCAGCGCTGAGGCCATAATGCGACCAGACCGTATCCGGGGTCGATTCGTGGTATGCGGGTAAGTATTTGGTACCCTTGCCAGCCGCCACGACGTGAAAGCCGCAGCTCCTGGCCCAGTCAATCATTTCCATCGTCAGCGCGGGCTGATCGCCGTAAGCCATGGAATAGACCACTCCGGCCTGGCGCGCCTGCTGGGCGAGATAAGGGCCTGCCAGTACATCGGCTTCGACATTCACCATGACCACGTGTTTGCCATACTCGGCGCAAAGCAGCGCGTGTTTAATGCCCGCGGCCGGGTGACCGGTGGCCTCGACGACGACGTCTATCTGATCACCCTGGATCATTCGCTCGGCGTCATCGATGAATGTGGTCGAGGCGATGCGCGTCTCATCCCAGCCGACCTCTTTACAGCGCGCCATGGCCTGGGCGGGATCGAGATCGGCGATTACAGTGACCACGAGTCCGGGCGTGGTTGGCGCCTGCGACAGAAACATCGAGCCGAATTTGCCGGCGCCTATCAATCCAACCCGCACAGGCTGATTATCGGCTTCGCGTTGCTTGAGAGATGAATATAGATACATAAAGAGTGGCCTGGCGTTGGTGGGAGCCTGGTTTAATTGAGGTTTAGTCGATCAATTCAGTGAGGGTGTCGTCGGCCAATGGCGTGATCGCGGTGAAATCTCGATGCGCGATCCATTCCGGGCGTTTGAACTGGCGGATATGGTTGTCCACATGGCACAACGACAGGTAAACAATGGTGCGGTCCATCGGGCTGATATTGGCTGGACTAGCGTGCACCAGTAGGCTCGAAAATACTAACATTGAGCCGGCGTCACCGGTGGGCGCCACGCAGCCACCCTGGTTGTATAGTTCGGTGACGGTATCACGGTCCAGGGTCCATAACGGATAGCTGGTGGTTTCGAGGTCATGCCCGGCGGCCACCACGCCCTGCTTATGGCTGCCGGGTATGAATATCAGGGGGCCATTGGCGGCGGTGACATCATCGAGGAACACGGCGATGTTCATCGCCCGCGGCTCGGGCATTAAATCGTCCCGCGCCCAGGTGCCGTAATCCTGGTGCCACTGCCAGACATCGCCGTCGAATGCGGCCTTGGCGTTGACTTTATACTGGTGCATGTAGACCGGACCATCGAGCAACTGCATCACCGGGTCGATCAGTCGCGGGTGCGCGCCCAGTCTTCTAAACGCGTCGTTATAGGTGTGTGCGGCAAAGGCGGTACGCGCGACCCCCGATGACTCGCGCCACACCTCTTCGCGTTGCATTTGATAAACATCGAGCGCCGCCTGTTTAAGTACCCGGGTTTCTTCCGCGCTGAATGCGTTGGGGAAGAACAGGTATCCGGTTTTGTCGAATTCTTCGAGTTGTTGTTTGCCAAGTGGTGTGGGATTGGACATTAATCAATCAGGGGGTAGTGTGACAGGCTTTGGATTTTACCCTTGTTTCACGGGCTTTCCCAGTTTGATAGATATCGGTGGAATCGAAGCGGCCCGGCCCAATCAAATGGCTGGAAGTGGCGGTAATTCTTGTCTGTTCATGCCTACTTCCTATCCTGTCGCGCCAATCGTATGGAACTGACTATCTAATCGGGTTTGGTCATCTACTATAGCGTTATTAACTTTTTATAATGTTTGGCCAGGGATGGCCGCCCTTTTTCTTGAATTTAACTTTCGATATTAACCAGGCTGGAGAAATGATATGAATTATGACGGATTGACTCTTGAACAACAGAGAGACTTGGATGAAATTCTAAAGGGCTTGCAGCAGTCCGTTAACCTGGTGGTATATATGAATACGCTCGGTAAGGAGATAAACATCCTCGAAAAATTTAGTATCATGATCGATAATGCTGCTGAAGCGAAAGCCGCGTAACAATACCTGTCCCCCTTTTACAGACGTTGAGACATTTTAAAGAGGGGGTAAGTTTGAATCTGATCTCACAAACACCTCATTCAATAAAAAAGGCCCCTGTCGGGACTCTTTTAATTGAATGGCGCGCCCGGAGAGATTCGAACTCCCGACCACCTGGTTCGAAGCCAGGTACTCTATCCAGCTGAGCTACGGGCGCTTAAATAGAAGCGCGCAGCATAAGGGGTAGATAACCACATATCAATTTATTTTTTATTGCAGAGTCCGGCCTGCTAATGGCCGGGATTGCTTTAGGCGATTTAAGCAGGTGCAAATTTATTTTACGGTAAGAACCGAACACTCCGCTCGTTGAGAAACCTTGTGTGAAACACTGCCGGTTACGAACCCCTTTAGATTACTAAGCCCTCGTCTCCCCATGACGATTATGTCAGCATTTGCCTGGTTGGCGACTTCAAGAATATTGTTTGCATAATCCCCGGTGCGAATTTCCGTAGTAACATCTTTAATACCGGCCTTCCCGGCGCTTTTTGATGCGTTTTCCAGTATTTGCTCTCCGAGTAAAGCAATAATCCTGGCTTCTTTATCTTCGATCCCACCGCCGAGGAACCGGGCAACAGCCGAGTAGGTATTATCCTTGTTACCTACATTTGGCGGTTTGGAGTCAAGCAAGTTCTCCACTTCCGCCATGCGCGCTAATTCTTTAGAGGGATGATCATGGGTTAAAACATGAACGAGGGTCAGCCTGGCTTCGTATTTAGAAGCCAGGTCTATGGCCATACTCTGGGCATGTTTGGCGGGCGCGGAGCCATCGATTGCAAGGACTATGCTTTTTATCACGGATTAACCTCCAAATTCGTTACCGAAATCATTTTTGTTGAAAGCCGGATGCTAGCACTATAGTAACCGGCTTTGATAGTGAAAAAACAGCAAGTCTGTTACCAATCCCGGCAAAAATTCATTGTCATGCCGGCGAAGGCCGGTATCCATTGAAATTGAAGTCACGATTGATGCCCTGGGTGCCCGTGTAATGGGCAAGGGTTGCTCCGAAACGTCGGACCGCTGGAACCCTGTTGCATTTCCACCATCCATGGCGGTCATAGCGGCTCGTGGGCCGCTATGACGGTTTTGACATGGATTTGGTATTTATTAGGCGGATAAACAGGTTGTAATTGCCCCTGGGAAACTGGCCTTTTATACTGGTCGTTATCTATATGGGCCGCAAAACAGGAAACCTATGAACCTACAACACTTCTTTAATATTGACGATATGAGCCAGGGTATTTCGCGTACCCTGGCTGACGGGCTCGAGACGCGGATTTTTCCCGGCGAGAATGTGATGCTGTCGGTGCTGCGTATCGGCGCTAACAAATCGGGTGTAGAGCACAGCCACCCCCAGGAACAGTGGGGCCTGATGCTCGAAGGCAGCGGTGTACGAATCCAGGATGGCGTCGAACACGCGGTAAAGGCCGGTGATTTTTGGCAAACACCAGGCAATATGACGCATAGTTTCCATGCCGGTGCCGAGGGTGCCGTTGTGATCGATATTTTCAGCCCGCCCCGGGAAGAATATCGACAGGAAGGGTCGGGGTTCGGGGTTTGATTCAGGGGTCAGGTTACTCCGATATTAGGAAGGTGAATTCAAGATTCAAAACATGAGCAAGTGATTTTACAGTCCCGGTTAACCCAAATGGGTTAATTTTTAGAAGCTTATTTTCACCCAAACGGGCGATTCCAGGCAGGTGACATTGCTGTATAAATGACGGCGTAGTAAATAAAAAGTCACGAAGCACGTTGCGATAAGCTTTAACGGCACGAGCACGTTAACTATCTCCGCAACGGTCTGATTACTCGAAACCGGCATTATTGGTTTTGTTGGATTTCGATACAAAAGGCTGTTGTTACCGAAGGATAGAGCTCAAATTCTACCCCGCCACTGAGCGGGGTATTTTTTTACAGTACCAAAATTTCTGCCATCTCGATATTCAGCAATTATCGTTAATCTTGTCAGCACCATGATTTATACTGCGGGGCATAAGCCTGGGTTTTGGTCCGGTTGGACTCGCGTTTGTACGAGGGTATGCTTTTGGCGTTGGTTGAATTTATAGAAAACCATGCGCGGATTTTTGTATTGACGGGTGCGGGTGTCAGTACTGGCTCCGGCATTCCGGATTACCGGGATAGCGCGGGCGAGTGGAAGCATCGAAAACCAGTCGACTATCGAGACTTTGTGCGTGAGCACGCGGTACGGCAGCGTTATTGGGCGCGATCTGCGGTTGGTTGGCCGCGCATTAACAGGGCTGAACCGAACGCCGCCCACATCGGTTTGGCAAGCCTGGAAAAACAGGTCACCGGGTTAGTCATCGTTACCCAGAATGTCGATAGGCTGCATCAACTCGCGGGTAGTAGTCGGGTGATCGATCTGCATGGTACGCTCGAGCGCGTGGTCTGCCTTGATTGCGGCGCCTATTTTCCCCGTATAGACATACAGGAGTACCTGCTCAGGCATAATCCTCAACTCGAGGGTCTGTCTGCCAACCTGGCGCCGGATGGCGATGCACAACGCGTCGGCACTGATTTTTCGGAAATCGAAATCCCGCATTGCGATCACTGTGACGGCTTGCTCAAACCCGATGTGGTATTCTTCGGTGAAAATGTACCGGGGCAGCGCATAACAGAATGCTTCGATGCGCTTGAAACGGCCGACGCGGTACTCGTTGTTGGCTCGTCACTGATGGTGTATTCAGGTTACCGGTTCATGCTTAAAGCACAGGCCAGGAGTATTCCGATCGCCGCGATCAATATTGGCAAAACCCGCGCCGATGACCTGCTCAGCCTGAAGATTGAACGCGATTGTGGCGAAACCCTGACCGAGTTGGTCAACCAGGTAGCGAGGACGGTGTAATAACCACCCTCGACAGATACTATTCAATGTTTAACAAAAGAACACAGACACTAAGAAATCGAATGCGGGATGCGGGCATAGATGTTGCCCTCATTACCGACGATGACTCGGTTTACTACTACACCGGTTATTATGACTATCTTCACATGGAGTTCGGCAGGCCGACCATACTGGTGATTTCACGGCACGGAGACAGCCTCCTGATTACCCCATCGATTGACTACAACACGGCGCTGGACAATGCCGTGGTCGATAGAATTGAACCCTGGAATGACGGCATGGGTTATGAATGGCGTGAACACATTCCCGCTTCATTCAAGAAACAGAATCAGGTTGCCATCGAGCCACATACCATGCCGGCGCTGGTAAGAGAATACATTGGTTCCCTGTTGCCCAGGCAGCGGTTGTCCGATATCACTCCGGTCATAGCGGATATGCGAATGATTAAATCGAGCGAAGAGCTGCAGTTGGCGCGCCATGCGGGGCAAGTAGCGAACGTTATGATGGAAGCCGGCCGGGAGGCCATTGCCGATGGCGTGGCTGAATACGAGGTGGCGTTGGCGACAGGCGCGGCGGGGACAAAAAAGTCATCAGAATTACTGCGAACACATTACCCAGATTCGAAAATGTCTCCTAACACCCATTTCCTCCAGATCATGGCATCCGGTGAAGAAATTACCCGTACTCATCATCGCGCCTCTAACCGGATAATGAAATTCGGTGAACCGGTATTCCTGTGTTTTTGCGGGATGACCAACTTTCATCGATTTAAGCTCGGATTCGACCGGACATTCTGGATAGGCGAAATTGGCGACAAAAGCCATGAGGCTGTCTACCAGCTGGCGGTGGATAGCCAGGCGGCCGCTCTGGCCATGTTAAAACCCGGCGTGCCTGCGGAAGCGGTGCATAACGCCTATGCCGAGGTGATCCAGTCTGCCGGTTACGACTATCCTTTCCGCTGTGGGCGCGGAACGGGGTTTAGTTTTCTGGAAAAACCGCAGCTGGTATTCGGGGACAAAACTATTTTGCAACCCAACATGGTTTTTGCAGTTGATGGTTCGGTGAGCACGGACGGCTTCAGGGCACAGGTGGGCGATAGTTTCGTTGTGACTGAAAATGGCCACGAAGCCCTGACATCCCATCCTAAATCACTGGAACAAATTATTATTCATTGAGGTTTTCGATGTGTGTCAATCCGGTGTTGAAATTCATTAAGTCTGGCCCCATAAAATTTATTCAAGAAGCGGTTTCAAACAGTTGTTATGATATTTCCTTGCTATCCCTGTCTTCCGTAAACTGCGGTAAATCATCGCTAAACTCATACCAGCTAGCCCTGTAGTGGGTAAAAATATGGGCATTGGGTCTGAGTTCAATTTCCGATTCCAGCGTACCTAGTGAAAATTCAACCAATTCGCCGGTATCATTCGAGGGCACAAAGGTCAGGCTGGACCCGCAATTATCGCAGAATTGTCGTTTTGTTCCATTTGGCGCAAGATAGGTTTTGAGATGCTCTTCACCCGCTACCCAGTGAAAATTATCTGCTTTGGCTTCCCCGTATGTGGCGAAGGCCGCACCGTGAAACTTACGGCACATTGAACAGTGGCAATGACCCATGTGGGGCTCTATTTCGTCTACCTCGTATTGAATCAAACCACAAAGACATTGCCCTTTGTAAGGCCGGTTATTTGAATCACTCATCATGCGTCACTCCGGGGATCACTGAATTGGATAATCTGGATTTTACAGGAAGCCGGCGATATATTTGGCGACAGGTTTGGTAAAACTATTATCCGTCCAGTAACCTCCGTGCGCGATTGGGTTCCACGATGAGAAAACACCCCCGACATTGATTGGGATATCTTTTGTCACTACTTTCGCGTAATCGGTATTAATGGCTTTTAGCGGGTAACCTAATACGTCATCCGGGTCATAGAAATTAAGCCATTTCGCCTTTCGTTTTAAAGTCGGGGTTAATGTTGTTGGTGGAAACTCAATCGGTTTTACGACGTCGTAAGCAAACGTGAAAAACGGAATATTGCAGCCAAAAGTGACTATGCCCGACAGCTTCTCCATGCGCTCAAAAGAACTCAAGCCGGGATCACCGGATTGCTGCATGTCCCAGATATAATTCGAAATGATGTGACCGCCAAGCGAGTGAGCTAGTACGATGAGTGGTTTAGGCTCAGACTGCAATCCTGCCACATAGAGTGATTTAATGTCCCTGGCCACGCGGCGATGGATTTTCTTATAGGTGGAATTGCCGCCACTGTTTACTCTTTGATAAGCACTTGCGTCACCGAACGCAGACAACATGAATTTTCTCAGACCGATGTAATCAAGATCGCCAAGCCGCTTGGCATTACGCAAGTATTCACTTTGCCGGCCTTTCAGAATATTTGCCCAGTAAACGGGCTTCCAGGCAATTGATTCAGGGTCTTTTCCCAGGTCCTTGACCCGATCATTGAGTTCTTCGATCATGTCTTCGGCAAAGTCAGGATCCTGAGAACCCATGCCGTGTATCACTACCACGCCTAATTTAGTGGCCATCTAGAGCTCCTCCTTTTTGGTTTTCGCATAACGGAAATAAACCGAGTCATGGAGAATATTACCTAATATTAGAAACAATTGCTCTCTGACCCGGATATTCTTAATGCAGCCAAGCCGGTGGGTTTTGCGCATAATGGTCTGTAGAATAATAAGCAATGGATAATCAAGATCAACATAACTGGTTCGAGGATATCGAAACCATTGTCTCCGAGCCTTTAAATTTTAAGTCTAAACTCGCGATCGGTGAGGATGCTTATACTTCGCTGAAGTTAAAAAATGCGGTGTTTGAAACCTGGGAAGTTGCCGGGGTGGCGACCACGGCGGTGGTGGTTGCGAAGTCCTCGGCAATAGCAACTACATTTTTTGCCCCGACTGGATGGTTGGCGGCGATTGGGATTGGTACGGCAGCAACACCGGTCGGTTGGGTAATTGCCGCGGGTGTGGTTACCGGGGGCGCCTGGGTTGGCATTACGCGCTATTTAAAAAAGGCTTCAGCCAACCGCTTGACCGTAATCCCGAAGTTTATAAATACACCGCTCGATGTTCTGGCGCTTGGACTATTCGATTTGCTTGCGCCGCTAGCCCTGAAAGTTGCCAGTGTAGAGGGGCACATCGAAGACGCGGGGCGGAACCATATCCGTGACTATTTTGTTAACGAATGGGGTTACGATCCCAGATTCGTTGGTGAGGGAATCAAGTACATTGAATCAAACCTGGATAGTTTTTCAATCAGGGCTCTGTCACAAACACTGGCTAAATTTGCGAGTGAGAATCCAGACTGTAACTTCAAGGTGATGTCGGCAGAGATCCTCGGTTTTCTGAGAAACATGGCCGCTACCGATGGCAGAATAGACGAACGCATAGAAATGGAAATCGAAAGAATTGAAGCCATCTTCAAATCTGTTTATAAATTTTCGCTTAAGAAAAACATGCAAAAAGGCTGGGGCTCAATCAGGCAGGCAGTCAGAAAGTTTTTTACCAGAAGTAACTCTACTAAAAATAATTAATCAAAATCACTGCTGTCCCGTTAACCCGGCACCGTCATACCGGCGCATGCCGGTATCCAGTAAGTCGTTGAAACCCTTGGATTCCGGCCTTCGCCGGAATGACGGGGAATGTTATTGATATTCATGTTCCCAATACACCAATCACAACCATTCAACATACTCAATCATATGTTGTCTGGTTCTTTCATCGGGCAGGCGACCGTAGCCCGCGGTCATATTGTCGACCATGTGTTTGAGTTTCGATGTTGCCGGGATAATGCAGGTGACGCCGGGGTGAGAGGCAATGAATTTTAAAAAGAACTGCCCCCAGCTGGCACAGTCTATCTCCGCCGCCCATCCTGGCAGCGACTCGCTCTTGACCAGGCGGAACAGGCTGCCGCGTTGGAAGGGACGGTTGATTAGCGTGGCGATACCTCTTTCCCGCGCTATCGGCAGCAGGCGTTGTTCTGCGGCCCGGTCCGTAATGTTGTAGCTAAACTGGACGAAATCCAGCGGCAGTTGTTGCATGATCTTCTCGAGATCTTTGTGGTAGCGTCCATGTGAGGTGGTAATGCCGATGTAACGGATTTTGCCCTGGGCCTTCCAGTCGACCAGGGTTTCTATATGTACTCGCCAGTCACGCAGATTGTGAATTTGCATCAGGTCGATGGTATCGACCCCCATGCGTTCCATCGAACGCTGCATTTGGGCCATGCCCTCATCCCTGCCGTTAGTCCAGACCTTGGTCGCGGTAAACAGGCCCTGTCTGTTTTTTACCTGCTCCAACAGGGCGCCGGTGACGCTTTCGGCATTGCCGTACATGGGTGAGGAATCTATCAGTTGTCCGCCCCGATCAAAAAATGCCTGAATCACCTCGACCAGTGGTGAGATTGAATCCGCGCTGTCACTAACGTCGAAGGTTCGTGAAGTGCCAAGGCCGATCACGGATAGCCTTTCACCGCTGGACGGAATCGTCTTTTTGATGACCCTGGCTTCAGTCGCTGACGCAATCCGCGGCAGTAACGAATATACCAGGGAGGCTGCAGCGGTGGATTTTAAGAACTGTCGACGAGTACCAGTATATTTGAAGGTTTTCATTGCAGGTTTCCGGTTCTGATGGTTGTTGTATCGGTGCTGGTGTTGCTTCTTTCATAGTGAATGCCCAGGAATATGCCTACTAATGTCCACATTAGCGCAATCATGGCGGCAACCAGCGCGATGCTGCCAAGCCCGAGCCCGACCCCCTGCGCGAGACCGGTATAGGTCCAGCCGGCCAGTACGTCACCGCCCCGATAAACGACGATATCGATCACCGGCTTGGTTTTAAACCGGGTTTCTCGCGGTACCCCGGTGAATAGCATTTCGCGTGCGGGCCGGGTGATCGCATAATTGCCCGCGCGGCGGATAATCTGCAAGCCAATGAGTATCGCGAGGCCTGGTGCGACAGCAACGGCGAGCCAGCCGAATACCAGCAGCACGGGTACCAGGGCCAATGTTACCGCCAGCCCACATTTGGTTGCGAGGCGGCCGGTGACGAACAACGCGGTGAATATTGCCAGCGAGTTAACGATTAAATCCATTATTGCCCAGTACTGGGTGCGAGTGGCGCGATCATATTCCACCATGACGTTTTTCAACTCGAAGTAGACAAACGTGCTCATCATCGTATAGAGCAATATGAACAGGCCGATGCCTAACAGGAAGCGATGGCCAAATAAATCTACGAAGCCATTAAAAAATTCACCGCCGATAGCTTTCATGGATCTGGGTTCTGATAATGTGTCAGATCTGAACGGATTTTCGGCCCTTGTTTTATCGAGAAAGCGAATAATGGGGATCACCAGGAACAGCATCAGCGCCGCGATAATTAGCAGGTTATACACCCCGATCATGTCACTGAATAACACGGGTATCGAAGGCCCGAGAATCGCACCGATACTGGCGCCGGCACCAATCATTCCAAACAGGCGTTTGGATTGTGACCTGGAGTAGATGTCAGACATGTAACTCCAGAATACCGATATATGAAACAGGGCAAAGAAACTGACCCAGACATAAAAGGCCTTATCGATGAGCCGCGTATCGTCAAACCAGTGGGTCGCCAGGTAGAAAAGCAGGAACGAGCTGGCGAAAAAGATATAAATGCCCGGCACCAGTTTTTTTATATTGACCCTCGATACCGCAACGCCATACAACAATACGGCGCCGGTACTAATAAAAAAGTTAAGCGTCCATAACCAGCTTAACTCGGTGTCGGTCCAGTCACTGGACATGGCGTCGCGCACCGGCCGCAGGATGTAGTAGGCGGCCATCAGGATGAACACAAACAGGAAGGAAGCGGCAACCGCGGAAAATTCGCGCGCATCCACCTTCATCAGTTTGTTAACAAGAGTATGAAATGATTGGTGCATCAATCTGTTATCACAATACGGCGCGACTTACAGTATAACCAAAGCAATGCGCTAATTCCCCTCACCGTCATTGCGGCCCCCGTCATGCCGGCCTCCGAGCCGGTATCCATTTAAATCGGGGCTACGATAGCTGATTCGGCACATTTGTAATGGGCAAGGGTTGCTCCAGGCAGCTCTATTGCATTTCCACCTTCCCTGGTGGTCATTGCGGCTCTGGGGCCGCAATGACGGTGAGTCGATGTTAATTGGGGACGCAGCACATTTGCTGGTTTTGAATACGCTGAACTTGAGAGAAATAATAATCCTATGGAAAGCTACTATGGCTCGATATAATTCATTCAACTGAAATTTTAAGAGAGTGTTATGTTAAGGAGAAAATTATGTTTGATATTTGTGTGTATCGGTACATTGGGTCTTTCAGCCTGTGCGACAGTTACAGAACAGGCGTTAATTGAAGGCGGGGCAACTCGTTTGAACGGTGAGCAGGTGACCGCGCATCTTTCTGGTAAGACTGAAAGATGGCCATACCATGAAACCTACTTTGGTTCAGATGGTAACGCGGAGGCGTTATGGGAAAAAATCAGATTTGCCGGTACCTGGGAAGTGTCGGCCGCTGGCAAGGTTTGCCTCAATGGTAAAAAATGGAACAATGTATGCCACTCCTACGTGAATGATTACGGTGCGATTACGAGGATAGATGCAGGATTGAGTTCCGGTGTTAAAGAAACCGTGGAAGGTAAAAAACTTTCAAGATAGCCCGAAGATAAAATTGTACCTGAGCGCTATGGATTATAAGCAGGACCGCCAGTCCAGGGCCTGACATCGATGGAATTACACCAAAGATTACTTGCCTTCACTACCCTGTGCATCCTGGTCGCGGCAGATGTCAGTGCAGAAACCATCACCAATGCCCGGTACAGTAATCCGGTCGATCGCTACGGCCACTTCGCTCCCGGGCAGCCGCATGAATACTCGGACCTGGTGGTTACGACGAACACCGGACGTCGTCTGGTGCTGCAACTTCCTGAAGAAGAGGTGTTCGAGGATGTAAATCCACGTTTGTTAATGCTTGCGCGAGGGGAGCCTGAAGAGATTCTCAGTATCGTCAGCAATCGCAACAGTGGCTCTCGGTTGGTGATGATTGGGCTCAACCGTGACCAATTGAAAATAAACGCGCAATCGCGGCCTATTGGCATGCCGATGCGTTGGCTGAATCCTGTTGGCGTTGCCGATCTCGATGGTGACGGACGTACCGAGATTGCCGCGGTGATCACCCCGCATATTGGCGGCACACTAAAGGTCTACCGTCGCACAGGTATCAATTTGGTTGAGATAACGGCACTCACCGGGTTTTCGAATCACATATATGGTTCACCCGAACTGGGACTATCCACCCTTGTATCGATTGCCGGGCAAATGCGTCTACTGGTGCCGGACGTGACCCGTCGATACCTCAGAATTATCGCGTTTGCCGATGACAGTCTCGTGGAGACGGGTCGATGCGAACTGCACAGTCCAATCACGGGCGCGATCAGGGTAATGCCCGCATCTGAAATCACTGTAGAGGTTTCTACAGGACAACAGTTGATTGATTTAAATGACTGCTACTGATTCTGAATAACTATGGCAGGCTAGTGGTTATCATTAGACCATGCCTTCAATCGCGGGCTTCTGACCTACCTGCTATCGGTGATATGGTGTTATTCTTTCCGTCCTGGTTAAATCATGAAGGAGACACCAATGAAATCGATGAGTGCTCTATTTATCACCGGCCTGAGCCTGTCGCTCAGCGTGGGCTCGGCAAAGGCCGAAGAAGATGGCTTATTTACGAGCCAGTCATTGACCCCGGAAACGGCGTTAATAGCAGCGTCGGCAGCCCGGGAGAATTGCAGGTCCCAGGGTTTTCAGGTTGCCGTAGCCGTGGTGGACCGTATGGGTATTTTGCAAGCACTGATCCGTGATCGCTATGCCGGAGCACATACCCCGGAAACGGCCACAGGTAAGGCCTGGACCGCGGCCAGTTTTCGTACTAATACTTCTGAAATGGTGGAAGCAACACATGCCGGGCAACCTCAATCCGGTGTCCGCCAGGTTCCCGGTGCGCTTATGGTCGGTGGCGGTATGATCATCGAGGCGGCTGGTTCACTGGTTGGAGCAATAGGCGTTTCTGGCGCCCCCTCTGGTGATATGGATGATTCCTGCGCCATCGCGGGAATAGAGGCGATAGAGGACCTGATCGGTTTCTAGCCGGTCGATGACTCTTTTCCTGACTGGCGCTGTACTGCTGTCGGCGATTATCGGCCTGTTCTGGATGATGGACCGGCTGCAAAGCCCGGTGCTTGCCCGTATCGCCTATTCTGGACTGGTTGCCCGCCTGGCGGTGCTCGGTGCTGTCTTTTCAATGCTGGGGTTTTTGCTGATATTCGCTGGTCTCTCCTAAAGTAACGTGCTAGCAACCTGTCGGCTTACGACTACTTTGCAGCCTGCTATGCGCAGCTTGGAAGAGATGAAGATGCCAGTGCAGCGGCAGCGGAGTTTCGTGACCGGGTCAGCGCAGAACCTGGTAGTCAGGCGGCATGCGAAGGTTTCGATTTTCTGTCTGGATCCAATACGTTGTAAGTTGTTACTGGTTTTGGGAAGCCCTTTAAAGACAGCTCGCCAACGGGCTCAATTTCGAAAATTCCCTCGGTTGACGAAAAAACTCTCTTGGTGACAAGAATTTGCCCATGTTTGGCTTCGTCACAAAGGCGGGAGGCAAGGTTCGCCACGGAACCGATTGCAGCGTAATGGAAAAGTTCAGGGATACCAATTCGGCCCATGGTTGCATACCCGGTTCCAATCCCTATGCCAAACCCCAGGTCCACTTCGCGGGCAAGCCATTTTTTTCTCAGTTCATGCATACCGGATCGCATTGCGTTAGCCATCTCAATAGCCCGCCGAATATGGTCCCGGCAGGGCAGTGGGTCGTTCAGAAAACACATGACCCCATCACCTGCAAAATGCTCCAGGGTCGCGCCATATTCGAATATTAGTGGACAGACGACGGCGTGATATTCTCTTAGTACGCGCATTTCTTCTTCCGGTTCGGAAAGTGATGAAAATGTGGTAAAGCCGCGCAAGTCGCAGAATATCACGGTCACCTCACTGCGATGATCTTCGAGGATCCCGGTGTTTTCATTCGATACGATTGCATCCGCGAGCTGGGGTGGGAAAAAGCGTTTGAGTTGCTCGACATGTTGCAGTTCTTCTACCTGGGCACTAACACGGTCTTCCAGTTCCTTATTCCACGCCTCCAGTTGTTCTGACTGCTCAACCAGCTCGGTTATGTCCGAGTAAACCGCAACGGTTCCACCGTCGGCGGTCTTGCATTCATGGATCTGGATACAGCGGCCGTCAGTTTGCTGTTGCAGGTGGCTTCCTCTGGCATCGTGATACAGTGCCATCCGTTTCCCTAGCCATTCATCGATGTTGTTTTCGGCTCCCTTGATCAGGCCGGCCTCGGCGGCAGCGCGTATCACCGTTTCAAACGGTGTCCCCGCAACCATGACACTGGCAATGCCGGGGTACAGGTCGCAATAATGACTGTTGCATAGTACCAGCCGGTCTTCGGCGTCGTAGAGAGAAAAGCCTTCAGCGATGGACTCGATGGCGTCCCTCAGGCGCTGGCGGGCTTCCTGGATCTCTCGCAAATTTGTTTCTCTAACCACGACTGCGGTATCCCGAAATACCTGAAGCGCCCTGGCCATGTCATTGATTTCATCTGTTCCATCGCCAGGGATGTCAGCCTTCAGATCACCGTTGGCGATGGCAAGCATGCTATCGCTAAGGCCGGTCAGGCGGGCGATCAAATTGCGCCCGACGTAGAGCCACACAATCAGCACGGAACAGACCAGGCTCAGCACCACTACGCTTATCATAATCACGGTACTGGTTCGTTGCACTGAAAATGCTTCTTCAGTTGCATTCTGGATGTCGGCATTGGCGCGGGAGACGAGGCGATCGACCGAGTTTGTCAACTGGGTTGAAATTTCTGCATTCTGATCGAGAAGTGTCTGCATAAAGTCATGGTGGCGTAATTCCATTTTCCGTGCAGCCAGTATGCTGTTCTTGCCATTGGTGTATGCACGAAATTCTGCCAGGCGTGGGCGTAGGCGGTTTGCCAGGTCGGGCTCGATGCCTGCCAGCAATTCTTCAAGCCCATCCAGGGAGCGGCGCAACGGAAATGACAATACACCGAGATCCTCCTGGCTTTTGGCCGAGGCCGCCTTGATCAACGTTTCGTTAATAGATGACACTTGCGCCTGGGCTCCCTGCAGCGGAGCCAGGGGGATGATTGATCTGGACAGATCACCAATTGCCTGGGATCTCTGACCATCGGTATCACTGGATTTTTGTAGCGCCTGACGGATCTCGGCTAGCTTAGCGTCCATTACCAGAAGGCCGGGTGCCAGCAGTCGCCGGGATGATATGTCGGTGAAACGCAGGTCACGAAGTAGTTCGTTTCTGCGTTCGACGAGCACCAGGCTGTTTATGATCATGGTATCAACGGTACTGAGATTCATACTGAGCCGGTCTACCAGGTTTTCGATCAGGATGAGGGAGTCCGGGTCTACATCCAGCCCGCTCAAGGCGGCAAGCTGTGTATGCAGGTCAGCGAGCCCAGTGGCTATGCGTTGGGACATTTGCTCGTGCTGCTGTGTTGTGTTGGCTGACATCAGGGCAGGGGCAACGGCAACGATTCTTTCGGCCTGGCGGGAAAGTTGCTGGGATGCGACAGTTGCCGGCACACGATCCAGGGTAATCCGATCGAGCGCATCACCGGCCTTCAGAAATGAATACATCGCGGCGCCAGCAGCCAGCACCGAAAAAGCACTTATTCCGAAAAATGCTAAAAGCAGGCGGGTACGCACGCCCAACCGGTTAATCATACTACCCTCCTGTACGCCACTGCGATCATCTCGCAGTGCGCTGAATTAAACGCGCAAGTCAGGGCAGCGGTACGTAATTTCCATTTGTCCACATGTACCAGATATAACCCGGCGCGGTGACGTCGCCATTGCCGTCAAAACTTATCTCTCCCAGCACCGTATCAAACTGTTCATATCGAAGAGATTCGATAACTTTATCCAGGGCCAGAGTTCCTGCTTTTTCCGTGGCCTGGGCCCAGGCCTGGACCGCGGCATAAGTGTGTAGCGTGTAACCAGAAGGCTCGAAACCTTTGTCTCGAAAGCGAGCGACCACCGAAGCCGCGGCCTCAAAGTCGCGTGGGTCCGGGCCAAAGGTTCCCAGCGTGCCTTCGCCTGCCTTTCCGGTGATGAGCCAGAACTCTTCATTAGTGAGGGCGTCACCGGTAACAAATTGAGCGGCATAATCACGGTCGCGGGCCTGGCGTACCATGAGACCGGTTTCCTCTGTATACCCGCCCACGTAGATCACGTCGATGCTTGCCGCCTGCATTTTTTCGACAAGCTGTGAATAGTCCCTTACACCGGGTGTGAATGTCTCTTCCAGGGCTGTTGTGACGCCACGCTTGGTGAGTTGTTTTCGAGTCTCATCGGCCAGGCCTTTGCCGTAAGTCGAGCTATCGTGAATTATGGCGATGTTCTTGTCTCGCCATACATCGCTCAGGTAATTGCCGGCGACGACACCCTGGTGATCATCGCGACCACATACCCGAAACACGTTATCGCCGCCCTCGTCGGTCAGTTTCGGGTTGGTTGAAGCCGGAGAGATCATTAACACACCGGCGTCCCGGTAAACCCTGGATGCCGGAATCGATGAGTGCGAGCAGACATGTCCAGCAACGAAAACAACACCATCGTTGACCAGTTTGTGCGCGACAGCCACGGCCTGTTCGGGGTCACAGGCGTCGTCGGCGATCAACAATTCAACCTGCTCGCCGAGCACGCCGCCTCTCGCGTTTATGTCGGCGACGGCCATCTCGGCGCCATGTTGAATTTGCTCGCCCCTGAAAATATTGGTTCCAGTAAATGGGCCGGCAGTAGCGATGAAGATTTCTGCCTGCGCGGAAATCATGTAGAAAGCGGCTAAGACAAAACTTAAAACAAGCCGAAAATGATAGAGTCTTGTGGACATTTTCTGATTGGCCATTAATTTAACCAGGCATCCAATTAGCACTACGATTCTCGGATACCACCAAATATACAATATGGATTGCGACAAAGGTGGGTCTTGATCTAAATCAAGGAACGATGCGAATCATTGCCTTCCCTAATTACTATTGTTTTGCTTTAATCTGCCCATATATCATTTAGTAATTATGAATATTAGAAATACACAATTCTCGATTGGGCAGGTGGTTCGACACCGCGTATACCCGTTTCGCGGCGTTATTGTCGATGTTGATCCGGAATTTAATAATTCCGAGGAATGGTGGCAGGCGATTCCAGAGGAAGTAAGACCGCGAAAAGACCAACCCTTCTATCACTTGCTGGCCGAGAACGAAGACACTTCCTATGTTGCATACGTATCGGAACAGAATCTGTTAATCGATGATTCCGGCATTCCGGTTAACCACCCGGAGGTTGCACAGGTGTTTGGTGAATTCCTGGGTAACAGTTACGAAATCCCGTCTAGTTACCGAAACTGAGGTAAAGTCGGCATATCGAATACAAAGGTCAATATCTGGAATGGGTCGAAATTCATTTCCAGGTACTAATCGGAACAACCGATAACAGGCCTTCATGAGCACTCAGAGGTACACTTATAGTGTAAAACGCGTTGGTTCGAACGCGGAGGATAACGGAGGGATTTATGGAATTTGATGGGGATTTTGGTCTTTGGCAGCGGAAAATTGCTGATGGCCTGGAGGGTACGGCAAGGCGTATGAGCGTGTTTGAAGCACTCGCGATTAGTAGCGGTCAGTCTATTCTTGATCTCGGTTGCGGCGGTGGTCATCTGGTGCGCGAAATTGCACTTGCAGTAGGGGACAGGGGCCGTGTTGTTGGTCTGGATGCAAGCCCGGATCAACTGGAATCGGCGGGCGTTCTTTGTGCCGGGCTGAGCGCGGTGGAATTACTCGAAGGTGACGCAACAGACCTGCCATTTGATGATGGCAGCTTTGACGGTCTAGCGTCAATCCAGATGCTCGAATATGTGCCTGATGTAGACGGCGCTATTGCCGAGACCCGGCGTGTTCTCAAATCTGGCGGGAAAGCTGCCCTGGTTTCGGTACTCTGGGATCACTGGCGGTTTCATGGCGCCGAGCTGGAACTGAACGATAAAATGCACGATATATGGCGTAGCCATTGTCCGCATCAGATGCTGCCGATGGAATTGCCCGTTAAATTAAAAACAGCCGGGTTTGGCGGGATAGTGCAAAAACCGATTGCTTTTATGAATGGCACCATGCACGGGAATGCTTTCGCATTATGGGCAGCAAAGTTAGTTGCGGCTTTTGCGGTTGATAATGGTGTAACCGATGAAGAAGCAGCGCTTTGGTTAGACCAGCTTGATAAAGCCGATGATGAAGGCCGATTTGGGTTTGTCAGCGTACCTGTGCTCACTACCGGGACCGCAGCTTCCGCGTAGGCAAACATTACCTGTAACAGGCTAAGGAATTAGTACTGCGGCGCCGGTCAAATTACCGGCACGTAAAGCTTCCAGCGCCAGGTTTGCGTCCTCGAGGGCAAATTCTTCAATTCTGGTTCGAATCGGTATCTTCGGCGCGAGCTGCAAGAAATCTATCGCGTCCTGACGGGTCAAGTTTGCGACTGAACGGAGAACGCGTTCGCCCCAGAGAATGTTATACGGGAAGCCCGGGATATCCGACATGTGTATGCCGCCGCAAACAACTATCCCGCCCTTACGTACGGCCCGCAGCGCGACTGGAACCAGCGGGCCAACCGGTGCGAAGATGATCGCCGCATCCAGTTCAACGGGTGCTGTACGGTCGGAATCTCCCGCCCATACCGCACCCATTTCGAGGGCAAATTCCTGTGCAGCCCGATCACCGGGGCTTGTAAAGGCATAGATTTCGCGATTTTGGTAGCGGGCAACCTGGGTAACGATATGCGCCGCCGCCCCAAACCCATATATTCCAATCCGTCCGGAATTACTACCCGTCATGGATAAGGACCTGTATCCGATCAAACCGGCGCACAACCATGGGGCCAGTTCTGCATCGGAGAAATTAGCGGTGATGGGAAAGCAAAAGCGTGCGTCGGCAACGGTTACATCGGCAAAGCCGCCGTCGATCTGGTAGCCGGTGAATCCGGGTTCATCACAGAGGTTTTCGGCGCCAGATTCGCAGTAAAAGCAACATCCACAGGTGCGCCCCAGCCAGGGAATGCCGACCCGCTCGCCCAATTTGAAGTGATCGACACCCTCGCCGAGTACGCTGATGGTGCCGATAATTTCATGCCCCGGAATGATCGGTAACTTCGGTTCGGTAAGATCGCCGTCGACAACGTGCAGATCAGTACGGCAAACGCCGCAGGCTGATATTTTTACCAGAACCTGGCCTGGCCCAGGTATGGG
>QNFD01000010.1 GCA_003645435.1 Gammaproteobacteria bacterium
ACTACCCAGCGCAATACCCAGGGTTAAAAACAACCAGGCGACACTGGTCCAGGGGCGCGACCAGCGTGCCCAGGCCGAATCGACCGACCCGGAAAGTAACGCGGCAATCGAAAAGGCAAAGGCAACCGAAAAACCGACATAACCGAGGTACAGCATCGGCGGATGGATTGCGAGACCGATATCCTGTAACAGCGGATTCAGGTCACTGCCCTCGGCAATGCCCGGCAGCAGGCGTTCGAACGGGTTCGAGGTAAGTAGTATAAACAACAGAAATCCGATACTAACCAGTCCCATGACACCAAGCACACGCGCGCGCATCACCAACGGCACGCTACGGCTAAACAACGCAACCGCCGCGCTCCAGCCCGCCAGTATCAGCGACCATAATAACAGGGAACCTTCATGCGACCCCCAGACACCCGATACAAGATAGAGCAACGGTAGCTGGCTGTTCGAGTTTTTAGCCACGTAAAGTACTGAAAAATCATGATCAATAAACGCCCAGGTCAGACAGGCATAAGCAATCGCAACGAACAGAAACTGACCCAGGGCGGCAGGTTTTGCGAGGGCTATCCAGCGTTGGATTCCGAGCGACGCACCTGTCAAAGGCAATATCGACTGCACGATCGCAATACAAAGCGCTATAATGAGTGCAAACTGACCTATTTCAGGAATCATGGTTAATATTCCGCGCCGGACTTCTTCATCGCCTCGGCTACCTCGGGCGGCATGTAATTCTCATCATGTTTGGCCAGTACTTCCTGGGCCACGAAAGCACCGTTCTTATCGAGTTGCCCGTTAGCGATAATACCCTGGCCTTCACGAAACAGGTCGGGAAGGATGCCGGTATACATGACAGTAACATTACT
Organism: Gammaproteobacteria bacterium; assembly: GCA_003645435.1. Next base: position 870 of record QNFD01000010.1, read on the forward strand.
CTCATTGTCGGTGAGGTCGAAGTGCACGGTAAGACCTTCCCCGGGACGACTGACGCTGCCGGTGACGACCATGCCGCCCATGCGAAATAAGCGACCCTGCGGCGCCTTGCCCTCGGCAACTTCAGTCGGGGTAAAGAAAAACATGATGTTCTGATTCAGAGACTGGAGCGCAAAATATAGCCCGACGCCAATGCCCGCAACCATTAAAACAATTAGCGTTAGTCTTTTCTTACGTGCGGGTTTCATTATTCCTGTCCTGGTTACGTCTAATTAACTGACGCAATATCTGTCGGTGCTGTCGTTTTGGTAAATACCAGTTCAGCCATAAAATCAGTGCGGCGAGGCCATAAGAAGGCCACACGTAAATTGCGTACCCGCCCATATTGAGAAATTCTGACAAGTCTATTCTCCGTTAAGTTCCTGAACCCATTTATTATTACGCTCTCGCAATAATAGCTCGCCTCGACAGCGCTGAAACAGGGCAACAACATAATAAACCTGGAATGCCAGTGCCATCAGCAGTAACGGCAGCAACATGCTCCAGTGAATCGAGGGTTTGTCGAATTTGGTTACGGTCGGTCCCTGGTGCAAGGAATTCCACCACTCGACAGAATAATGGATAATGGGAATGTTAACCACACCCACTATGGCCAGGATAGCAACCGCGCGTGAGGCCACGCGCTTGTCTTCGATGGCGCCATGCAAACCGATGACGCCAAGATACAAAAACAGTAATATCAATTCTGAGGTCAGCCGTGCATCCCAGACCCACCAGGTACCCCACATGGGTTTACCCCATAAGGACCCGGTTGCGAGCGCGAGGAAGGTAAAACTGGCGCCTATCGGGGCACTGCTAATCAATACTATCTCGGCCAATTTCATGCGCCATACGACGATCACGACACCGCAAAAAGCCATCACCACGTAGATGAACAACGACATCCAGGCCGCCGGCACATGGATGAAAATAATTCGATAACTCTCTCCCTGCTGGTAATCGGGCGGAGCCAGCACCAAACCGCCGTAGAGACCCGGCAGCAATAGCAATAAAAACAGCGCGCTCAGCCACGGCATCCACTTTCCGGCGATTCGATAAAAATGCGGGGGTGAACCTAGTTTATTGAACCATAGATACATATTAAATCTAACTCATACTCATTCTGAGCGCGGCGGCAGTCGCCAGCGGTGACAGAGAAATAGAGACAAACAAAAAAGCCAACAACATGTAAATTTGTGCGGACACGTCCAGACCTCCCGCGGCGGCTTCAATCGCGCTCGATGCGAAGATTAAAACCGGTACATATAGCGGCAACACCAAAAGCGACAGGATTATACCACCTTTTGGCAAGCCAACAGTGAGTGCGACACCAATAGCGCCGACTAAGCTCAATATTGGGGTGCCGATTAAAATAGTTAAAAACAAGGTCCCCTGCGCCGCCGCCGGCATGCCCAGCATTTCGGCCAGCACCGGAGATATGAGTAACAGCGGCACACCCGTGACCAGCCAGTGGGCACAAACCTTGGCAAGCACTAAAACCGGCATCGGATGGGCACTCATGAGCAACTGTTCGAGCGAGCCATCGTCAAAATCAGATCGGAATATACTGTCCAGCGATAGCATTGCCGCGAGCAAAGCCGCTACCCAGATGATGCCTGGTGCAATTCGTGCCAGCAATTCGGGTACGGCGCCTATCGCCAATGGAAACAGGGTGATGACCAGCACAAAAAACAATATCGGGTTGGCAAACTCGGCCCGATTGCGCACCGCCAGGGTGAGGTCGCGCCGCAATAGATAAATAAACGCCTGGCTGAGCGAGAGTCGCTTCATGCCGACAAATTCAGGCGTTGAACATCCGCACCCGCCATCGGGATATCGTGATGCGATGTCATGATGACAACACCCTGCTGTTGCAGGTGCTGGTCAAACAGCGATTCGAAATAACCCATGCTGCTCTTATCGAGCGAGGTAAATGGTTCATCCAGTATCCACAGCACCGATTCAACGACGAGTAATCGCGCCAGCGCCAGCCTGCGTTTTTGCCCCGCCGAGAGACTGGCCACGAGCGAATCGCCGTATCGATAGAGATTTACTCGATCCAGCGCGGTATCAAGATCCAGTTCAGTTGGTTTTCCCATGGCCTGCACCAGGCGCAGGTTTTCCAGGCAGCTGAGTTCGCGTTTAACCCCATCATGATGGCCGACATAACTCACCTGTTCGTAATACTCGGCCGCGAGCCTGGCAATCGACTGTCCGCGCCAGTAAACATCGCCTTCATCCGCCAGTTTTAAACCCGTCAGGATTCGTAACAGGCTGGTTTTACCGCTACCGTTACTGCCTTCCACCAACAACATTTGCCCGCCTCCAAGCGATAAACTAAGATGCTCGAACAGCACCCTGTCATCGCGGATACAGCTTAGATTGTCGATCTGGAGTAGAACAGGCTCGGACATGAAGAGGTCTTAAATAAAAGTGCGTGAAGGCTAGCCAAAAAACCGATGAATTACAATCCACAAAGTTGATGTCAATCAAGGAAAACGCTTTTAAACCGCTTTGGTACCTGAAAAACAGGCATCTGCAAACCATATTACCGAATATCATTCATCCATCCTTCCCAATCCTGGAGAAAGAACGCATTGAACTGGATGACGGTGATTTTATCGATTTGCTCTGGACAAGTGCCCGTGCTACGCAAACCCTGTTGATTTTGCATGGACTCGAGGGCTCGATTAATTCGGCCTATGCGAAGCGAATTCTGAATTATTGTAACGCGCAGCAATTACCCGCGGTACTGATGCAATTTCGCGGTTGCAGCGGCGAACCAAATCGACTGCTGCGCAGTTACCACTCGGGAGAAACCGGTGATTTACAGCAGGTGATAGCCCATTTGAAAAGCCACGGCATCGACAGCATCGCGCTGCTCGGTTACTCACTTGGCGGTAATGTAACCCTCAAATATATGGGTGAATCAATCACCGACCCCGTTGTCCGATGCGCTATCGCTGTCTCGGTACCATTGAGGCTCGATATTTGTGCGAATACGATGGACCAGGGATTTACCAAAATCTACCAGGCCAGCTTGCTGCGCCGACTGGTTAAAAAAATACACCTGAAGCGGGAATTATTGATACGCGACGAACGAGATTTCCCGGATCCGGCGAAAATGCGAAACTTCCGCCAGTTCGACGATGCCTTTACCGCGCCAATCCATGGCTTTGACGGTGCCGAACATTACTATCAAAACTGTAGCTCGAGGCAATTTCTGCATCGCATCGACAGGCCGACCCTGATTTTGCAGTCACGTGACGATCCCTTCATGACGGATGAAGTGTTACCACGAAAGGATGAGTTGTCCGGTTCGGTAAAACTCGAGTTATCGACCCATGGGGGACATGTCGGATTTATTGGCGATAATAAAATGCGCCCCCGGCTTTGGCTGGAAACCCGTATTCATAGTTTCTTGAACGACCAGCAATTTTTTATCCCGGAGCGCAACCCGGAATAACATTGGCACGATGCCTAGCGTTTCTTGCGTCGCTTTCTCTTTGCCTTGTGAGTACCCGCCGGCGCTTTCTCGGTCGACCCTGCCTGCTTTTGCCTGATTTTCTTTTTGCGGCGTTTTTCGAGCAAAACCACGATCACCGCAAGCGCCAGAAAGCCGCCTAACGGATATATCCAGGGCGGTACTCGAAGTCGGTCGAGCTTGCCTTCGATATACTCACCGCCGATGAAATTTGCTTCATGTATACGCGTCGTGTTTAAGTCTTTAGCGTCGAAGCTTACACGCAGCTCAGCCTCGTGCGGTCCGGCGCGAAGCTTAAGAATGCGGCGGTTGTCGGCATTGTGCAGGTGAAGATGGAGAGAGTAATACCCCCCAGAGTCCGTCCTCGTCTCTTCTAGCAAACTACTCCCGTCGAAAACCCGAACATCCTGATTGCTGATGCCCTGCTGATTTTCATCCAGCACATAACCTCTAATGTTATAGCGATGATCGACTTCGTGTTCGGCCCAGACATTGGTGATCATCAGGCAGCCGGTGAAGACGGTGAGAATGAGTTTTTTCATTAAGTGTTCAATCCATGTGAATTATTAAATCTGATGACATTATATACATACGACCAAACCCGGAGCTCGGAGTTCTCTGAATTCCCTGCAGTCACCAATACTAATATCAAACCGGGATGGGCGGCATCGGGCAATCCAGAGAGTTCGAAATGGTACGCACTAATTCGATCCCCCTGGTAGTTGTTTTACCATCTTCCAGAATTACCGCGACACAGGCTTTCAAAAATCGGGGTTTTACGAGCGGTTTTAGGCGCATCAAATTATCCAGCGAACGATCGAGCGATTCGAGTTTAAAGTCCCGGCGGGACGGCATATCAAGATTCGCGATACCGCTTTCCCTGGCGCCGGCCTCGAATGCGGCCAGGGCTTCGTTTTCGTCTTTGTGTTCGACATAGGCGATCAGCGCCAGGGTCGTTTCCACATCGCTTCTAAATACATCCAGACTGCCATGTCTGGGCTTTGGCGGTTTGCGAAAACCGAAGTGCAGGTCGAGTTGTTGTATCACCAGGCGCTGAATAATCCATTCCTTCAGGTCAATCCTGTTATCCGCAATAATAATCTGATGCACGGCGCGCTTGAATTGAATGTACTGGTTAGTCGACAATTCACGTAACGCATTGATACTGAGATCGAGTAGCGGCAGCCTGAATTCTTCATCCAGATTTATGAGTTCGGGTAGATATTTCTCGACGAGTGCGGGCATGCTTTGATCGGCATGCCGTACCAGTATTTCCCATAGTTCTTGCCTGTTTTTCTGGTTATGGAGCAAGATCGCGTATACCAGTGCGCGTGCGCTATAGGCATCCTGTGCAGCGGTCCTGAGTGTGACAGGCATCGCCATGATAAGTTGATGTACATATTCAATATTTTGCTCATTGAGCGTGCCAACCTGGCTAATGGCCTGTTCGGCCGAGCTTAAAATGGCCGTGGTGACCGCGATTTTTTCCACCGCGGATCTTGACGCGGTTGACCTTAGCGCTTCCGGTGGTAGCGGTTGAAGCGCCTCGGAATGGATAAACTCTCCATCCCAGTGCGGGTCGATTCTCCTGATACGGTCTTCCAGGGGCGGGTGGGTGGCGAAAACAGAACCAAAGAAACCCTTAACACCCTGGGCAAAATAGGCGTGACTGTATTGCGGTGCCGCCGGTGTGTTGAGATAGGAACCATCGCTAACCCCGCCAATTTTCTTCAGGGCGCCGGCAATACTGTCCTTGTTTCGAGTGAATTGAACCGCGGACGAGTCAGCCAGATATTCGCGTTGGCGGCTCACGGTAGCTTTAATCCACTGGCCAAAAAATGTGCCGGTGTATCCAATTACCATCAACCCCAGTCCGAGTGCGGCGAACGCGGCAATACCACCACCGTTTTTACTGTTTCTTGAACCCGAATAACGCAACGAGCGCAGGATAAAATAGCCGATCAAGCCAATTAGTAAAATGCCGTGTAATACCCCGATTAAACGGATATTGAGGCGCATGTCGCCGTTGAAAATATGGCTGAATTCGTGCGCGATGACACCCTGAAGTTCATCGCGGCTCAAGCGCGACAGGGCGCCCTCGGTGACGCCTATAACCGCATCTGCGGGACTCATACCGGCGGCAAAGGCGTTAATCGATTGTTCGTTCAACAGGTAAACCTTGGGTATCGGCATACCCGCTGCAATCGCCATCTCTTCGACCACGTTCAGCAACTGTCTTTCACGCGGTTCGGTACTGCCTTGCGGCACCAGGCGGCCACCGAGCATTTCTGCAACCGTGGTACCACCGCCGGAGAGTGATAAAGTTTTAAACAGGCTGCCAAACAAAATAAGCATGCTGACCGCCATCGTCACATTAAAAAATATTTTCCAGGAGTAATGACTACGGAGGGTTTCGAGGTCAAACACAAACTGACTGGTTTTAGAATAGGATATGACGACGAGCAACAACAGGTTGCTAAGCAGTACCAGGCCAACGACCGCAATGCCAAACAACAGGACAAGAAGAAAAGTGTTTCTTCGGGCCCTGTCCTGTGCTTCGAAAAAATTCAAACTAAAACAGGAATGATAAAGGTTTTAGAAAGCAACCTTGGGGGCCGCCTGGATTTCGGCACTGTCTTCAAATTCAAGCAGGGTCGCATCGTTTACGTGACCAAACATGCCCGCAAATATATTTTGCGGGAAAGATTGTTTATATATGTTGTATTGCATCACCTGGTCATTAAATGCCTGGCGTGCAAATGAAACCTTGTTTTCGGTACTGGTAAGCTCTTCGGTGAGCTGCATCATGTTCTGGTTGGCCTTTAAATCAGGGTAAGCCTCGACCAGCAGGTTAAAACGGCCAAGTGCACCGCTTAGATTTCCCTCGGCCTGTCCCAGGCCTTGCATCGCCGATGCATCCCCGGGTTTTTGATGTGCCGTTTTCAGACTATCGGAAGCGCCATTACGCGCCTGAATTACCGCGTCCAGGGTTTCTCTTTCATGCTTGAGATAGCCTTTCGCGGTTTCTACCAGGTTCGGGATCAGGTCGTAGCGACGTTTCAGCTGCACTTCAATCTGGGCAAAAGCATTTTTGAATCGATTGCTTAAAGCCACCAGTTTATTAAAGATTGAAATGATATAAATCGCGACTATGCCAATAATAACGAGTACGACAATGGTCGAAGTTTCCATATTGCCTCCAGTGAGGGGGAATCTTAAGTGATGCAGAGTTTTTTATGTGTACCGAACTATAGAAGATACACCGGCGTTTGCCACTCTTCTAAAAAAATTCACGCAAAATAAGTCTATACTTTCCAGTATGTTAGATGGGGCGCTTTTCAGAAAAATCAATATTCAGCACTCGCTGGTTAAAACCAACAGGCGGCTTAACTTAACTGAGAAGTCAGTTTCAATAAACACGCTTAACCCGGACTTCCATAACCCGTGACCTTTCCTGCCCCCTGGCCCGACGATAAATACCCATGCATATAACGCGAATAGTATTTGCAGTGTTGCTGTTAATTGTATCGTTATTTTCGATACCTAAACTTAATCTGCTGGATTTAATCATAAATTTCACGACCGCGGAAACGACAGTCGATTTAGTAAAAACTGACAATGATATCGTTGATGCCAACCCCCATATGGAGCAGAAGCAGGAACAAATCTCCAGGTTTTTGGATTCGATAGACGGTCAATTATGGCCGTATTTGATTTGGCTCGAATTGCTGTTTGTATCGCTTGGAGGAATATATATAGCATTGTCTTTATTTAGATACAGGGCGCCCCCCAGACTCCTGTTATTAACAATATGCCTGGTATTTCTTTTTACGCAGGGCGCCCCCTGGGAAATGTCTACCCTTTTTAAGGGCGTAAACAGCTACGCAAGCCTGGTTAGTCGTCTGAAAATATTGTGGGATTATGACCACGCAATACACTGGCTTATCACTAGTTGTCTTTTTGGAACTTTTTACCTTGTTTCTGCCGTGGTGTCCGTGGCCCAATTTTTCAGTCGGAAGCCACCTAAAGTTTTTTAACAATGCTCTGATTAGTTCTTGAATGAACCTGCTGAATGAGCAAGAATCACATATTACTAGCCCGCACTTCTCACCACCGTTCGTTACGAGACGGCGAAAGGTCGTGCCCTGCATGTCTTTCGCGACCGAAGAGTGCGCTGGCATAGTCGGCACTATGTTAAGCGCTCTGACCGAGTTAAAGTCATGCAGGGTGCGGCATAGCGTCGTCGCAGTAGAATGGTGGTGAGAAATGCGAGCTAGCTTTGACAACAGCGATACAGAGAGCAGTGATCGATGAGCAATAAAAGACGTCTCGACGATAAAATAAATTTGGACAATACCCTGGATTTGCCGATTATCGCATCGGCAGGCGGCCTGGTCTGTAATCGTTTCCACCACATTTTATTAATATTCAAACGCGGTAAATGGGATATGCCAAAGGGGCGTGTCGAGGTTGATCAGCCAAAAGACGCGGCGGCTCTAAGAGAGGTCAACGAAGAGACAGGACTCAATATCGATAAATTGACTATCCAGGGCAAACTCGTTTCTACCTGGCATACCACGCGTCATGGCGATATTAAGTATCTGAAAAAAACGCATTGGTATTTAATGAATTATGATGGTGACGATGACGACACAAAACCCCAGATAGAAGAAGGTATCATTGAATGCCGTTGGGTTCATATAAGTGAATTGCCCAAGTACCAGGAATTGTTGAGACCGCGTATTAACTACGTTGTCGATTTCTGGCATCGGAATATGGCTTACGTACCAAAGAAATAGCCCGACAGACTGCTATCCTCGCAAATACTCGTTATCGGGATCAAACAGGGGTTTGCTATAAAGTACCGCGGTTCGCATCTCACCCAGAATTTCAATTTCCACCTGCCTGCCTTCGACAACCAATTCGATGGGTAAAAATCCGAAGGCAATACTTTTCCGTGAATAGTGCGAATAGCCGCCCGATGTGACGAATCCAACCACCTCGCCGTCATGCCAGATGGGTTCGTAGGCATCGACATCGGCGTCTTTTGCATCGACGATAAAGGTACAGAGTTTACGTCTAACGCCCTGCTCTCTTTCTGTCAGGGCCGCCGCCTTGCCGATGAAATCGCGTTGCTTGTTGTAATCGATGAAACGGTCGAGCCCGGTTTCCATGGGCGTATAGTCGGGCTTGAATTCGCGCATCCAGGAGCCGAAGGATTTATCCAGGCGCAGGCTCATCATCGCGCGCATACCAAATGGCCGCAGGCCAAGATCTTTACCCGCTTCACTGAGGATTCGATAAAGCGCTACCTGGTGATGCGCCGGCACATAAATTTCGTAACCGCGGTCACCGGTATAGCTGACGCGCTGCACGATCGCCTGGCATTGACCGACGTCGATTTCTCGAACCGACAGGAATGGAAAGGCCTCGTTGCAAACGTCAGCGCGGGTTACGCGCTGCAACAGGTCACGAGCCTTCGGGCCGGCAATTTGAAATCCAATGCGTTGTTTCGAAACATTGTTGATTTCGACACCCTGCCGCGGCTGGTGCTGTAGAAACCAGCGCATGTGGTAAGCCTGAGCGCCAAACGAAGCGGTCACCTGAAACACTTCGGCACGAACCTGGGCGACGGTGAAGTCACCAATGATCTTGCCTTTCGGACTCAACATCGGGTTGAGGCTGAGGCGGCCGGGTTTAGGAATTCTGCCGGCCATGATGGTATCCAGATACTCGGCAGCCGCGGGACCGGAAATTTCGTACTTGCCAAAATTATGTACCTCGTTGATACCGACTCCCTCACGAACCGCCGCACATTCCTCGGCAACTGTATCGAAGGCATTGGAACGTCTGAACGAAGGTACTTCGTAAGGCGTCTCCCCGTGTTTGGCAAAGTAATTGACATGCTCCATGCCATAGGCCGAGCCAAACACCGCGTTTTGCTGTTGCCAGATACCGTAGGCAGGGGTCGCATCGAGGGGTCGCGCGGCGGGTAGTTCTTCGTTGGGGTAGGATACCGCGAAGCGTTTCTGGTAATTTTCGCGCACTTTCAATCGCGTGTAAGATCGTGTGCAGTAATCACCAAAGCGGGCAACGTCCATCGCAAACACATCGCGCGATGGCTCACCATCGATCATCCATTCGGCCAGGGTCAGACCGACACCGCCGCCCTGGCTAAAACCCGCCATCACGGCGCAGGCCGACCAGTAATTGCGCAAGCCCGGCACCGGTCCTACCAGAGGATTACCATCGGGAGCAAAGGTAAACGGGCCATTGATAATGGTTTTAATGCCTGCCTTTGCCAGGACTGGATAACGATTAAACGCGGTTTCCATCGAATCACCGATACGATCCAGATTCTCGGTGAGTAATTCGTGGCCGAAGTCCCAGCGCGTGCCATCCACCGCCCAGGGCACGCAATCCTGTTCATAAAAACCAATCACCAGGCCCCTGCCTTCCTGGCGTAAATAACTTTCGCCTTCAGGGTCCATCACATGCGGTAATTCCCTGTCGCGGTCATAAACTTCGGCAATATCATCGGTAGCGAAGTACTGGTGTTCCATCGGGTGTAGGGGCAGGTAAACCCCTGCCATTTCACCAACCTCGCGCGCCCACAGGCCAGCTGCATTGACCAGGTGTTCGGCGATAATAGTGCCCTGCTCGGTTACTACTTGCCAGCCGCCATCGGCCATCTGGTTGGTTTCGAGTACACGATTACGCAATACAATTTCAGCGCCCTGCATTTGCGCCGCCTTTGCATAGGCCCGGGTGGTACCGGAGGGGTCGAGGTGTCCGTCGAGTGGATCGTAAAGCGCTCCGAGCACACCGTCGGTATTAGTGATCGGGCTCAGCTCGTGAATTTCCGCGGGGCTAACCAGTTCGGTATCAAGCCCCATGTGACGATGCATGGCGCGTGCGGCCCTGAGAAAATCCATGCGTTCCGGCGAACTCGCCAGGGTAATACCACCGACATGATGCAGGCTACAGGACTGCCCGCTAATTTCTTCCAGTTCACGGTATAAACCAATCGTATAACCCTGCAGCGCGGCCATATTGGTATCGGCATTGAGGGTATGAAAGCCGCCCGCCGCGTGCCAGGTCGATCCCGAGGTTAGCTCGGAACGCTCGATTAATAGCACATCTCTCCAACCCAGTTTGGTGAGGTGATAAATAACGCTGCAGCCGACGACACCGCCGCCTATGACCACTACCTGTGCATGTGATTTCATTTTGTCAGTCTCTAATCAATTCTGGTGGATTTAACTCTGAAGATATAACCCGGACAGTCGCTTGCTGATTCTATTTCCCCCTCACCCCAGCCCTCTCCCCAGAGGGGCGAGGGAGTTTAATCGCAAAACCTATGGGTTTGTACCCCCTCTCCCTGAGGGAGAGGGCTGGGGTGAGGGGGTTATTTAGCAACCGCTAGCCCAACACCGAAAAACTACTATTCTGGTTGATTTCACGCAAACGTGAGTAAAACCCGGTCGTCACGGTGCGGTCGATATGCTTCAGGTGTAAGTCGATCGGATTTTGATCCTGATCGTTGCCATTTTCACAGGCTTCGATCAGGTCCGCCATCATTTCACCGACGATCGGTGCATTCTTGAACTGGTTACCACTGGTTCCTATCGCCATGTAAAAACCCGGCAAGTCCGATTGATCATAAATCGGTATCCAGTCGTCGGTAACATCATATAAATCGACCACGCCGCGCATCTGGTTGGGTACTTCGAGGTTGGAGATGCGTTGGCACACCCGCAATACCTGCACCTTCCATTGCTCGCTAAAGTCCCGGTTGTAGTCGTCGGGATCGACCCACTCGTGCTTATCGACAGGCGGATCTTCACTGCCGATGAGCAGGTTATCACCATGTTCGGGGCGCGTGTAAGCGCCTATATCACTATCCGAGGTAACACAGGCAGTTTCTGCATCGTAACCCTCGGGTAAAGGCACATGCGCCACTTCCTGGCGCAGGGCGCGTGTTTTCACCTTCATGAATTTCTCGACGTCGGCTAGTTGATTGACTTTGGATGAATGCGGTCCAGCCGCATTGAGCACGACAGGCGCATCAATGCTTTCGCCATTTTCAAGCGTGACGCCACAGACGCGTCCATTCGATTGTCTGATTTCGCTGACCCTGGCATTGTATTGAAAGCTGGAACCAACCCGCTCCGCGGCACGCATGATGTTATGCGTGGCAAGCTGCGGATCGGTGATGTAACCCGCGGCATGAAACAATACGGCGCCGCTCAGCGGGGTATCGTTGGCGACTCCGAACCCGGGGTCCTCGGGTCTTTTTACCGGGCCATAGGAGCGGGTATTCCAGACTTTCAATTTCTCCACTATTTGATCCGGGGTTAACTCGTCATAAGGTGAGTCGAGCGCGGTCATGAGCTCGAGCGCGTGTTTCAAATACCCGTTCAAACTGGTTTTCATCACCAGTGCGCCGCAATTAACATAGTTGATCAGGCCTTTTTCATCAATATCTTCACCGCCCAGATAATCGGCCCAGTGTTTCCAGTAAAAATGCGATTCATAAGCCATCGCCGAGCCATCCAGGGTTGAATAGTAAGGACGGATAATCGCGCAGGAACCCGAGGTTGAACCATAACCAGCGGCCGGTAGACTATCGAGATTCAGCACTCGCCAACCCTTGTGGCCGAGGGCATAGGAGGTCGCACAGCCGATGATGCCGGCGCCTATAATAATCGCGTCGTAGGATTGAGACATGGTTGTTACCTTTTTGGTTTATTCATGAGGTTAATATTCACCGCATCATGCATTTCGGCAATCGAAAATACAGGCATCTGTCGCCTATTTGCATTCATCGATCAGGGCTTCCAGGGTTTTCTGGATTTCATGGGGATGTACTATCGCGATACGTATTAAATCATCAAAGCGTTCGGTGAGCTTACGGATATGTTCAATGCTATTGACGACGATATACAGGTGTCCAAGAAACAGTGTCGCGCGCAGGGGGCCGAATATAGTAAATGAAGACGAATAGGTCTGTTTTCCATCATATAAAAACCAGCGAAAGCTGGGATATAGCTCCTCGTTCAGCTCGATCATGCGTTGCAGCTGTGCGCGTCGATCTGCTACCGCAAGACCCTGCCAGATACCCTCACCGAGTGCAAAACTGCGTAAAGATTGAATCGAAACACAGGTTTCCAGTTCACTACCTGGATGACGTTGCTGTAATAACAATAACTGGTTGTCACGCACGGTTTGATCGACTTTACCAGAGCCATAACGATTGAACTCGTATTCGGCCACGGTTTCGGTTTTCAACAGGTCTGGTAATGTAGTGGGGACATAGCGCACCTTATAACCGCTGGCTTCACGGTGCCATTCGAGCATCTGGGCGGAAGCCGTGGTGGAATAATCATCTACCGAGAAAGCCTCGGGCATAATGTTAGCCCCGAGTGTGCCCTGCTGGGTTATACCCAGTAACCAGTCGATACTGACCTGGTGCTTTTCGGCAATCGAGGCGATCGTATCGGCGCGTGGTAAACGCACGTTCTCCGGAGATAGCAATTGCGACAGGGTCGAGCGATCCACCGAAATTGAAGTCGCAAACGACGATCGATTCAAACTGCTCTGGGTAATTACCTGCTGCAGGCGCTGCTGGAATAAAGTGACGCGCTCCTGCAGTTTCACTGCTGACCTTCCAGCTCTTTGCGTCTCTCGACCACATATTGCTCGAGTGAAATTTTTATCTGGGGGTCATTCTCAGGCTCTTCATAATCCCTCAGGTATTTACGGTAAACTTCATTGGCGCGTTGATAGGCGGTTTTCTCGCCATTCTCGGCCCAGGTTTCAAAATTACTCCAGTCCGAGACGAGGGGCTCGTAAAAAGCCGTGGTGTAATTCGCCAGGGTATGCGCGGTACCGAAAAAATGCCCCCCGTGCCCGGCTTCGCGAATCGCATCCAGCGCCAGGGTGGATTCACTGACTTCGATCGGTTTCAGGGTTTCCGCGATCATCTGCAGCATATCGATATCGATGATAAATTTCTCGAAGGAAGCACAAAGGCCGCCTTCCAGCCAGCCAGCCGCGTGTTTGACCACATTAGCATGCCCCATCACCGCTCCCCACAATGACATCTGCGATTCCCAGGCGGCCTGGGCATCGACACAATTGGATGCATTCGTATTGGATGAGCGAAATGGAAGATTGTAGCGGCGCGCCAGTTGCCCGCTCGCGAGTGCGGCTTTGGTATATTCCGGGGTGCCGAATGCGGGCGCGCCGCTGCGCATATCGGCATTTGAAGTAAATCCGCCATAAACCATCGGCGCTCCCGGGTTGACAATTTGCGACAGCGCGATGACGCCGAGTGCCTCGGCATTTTGTTGCGCCAGCGCTCCGGCAATCGTAATCGGGCACATTGCGCCAGACAGCGTAAATGGGGTGATAATAGTCGGTTGCCCATTTTGCGCCATCTCCATCAACCCATCCAGCATCGGTCCGTCGACACGCAATGGCGAGTTAGTATTCACCACGGTAATTATGCTGGGTTCGTTTTTCAATGTTTCGCGATCGACGCCTCGAGCGATCGCAGTCATTTCCATACCATCATTCACGCGCCCGCCGCCGAGGCAATAGCAACTGAAAGCGCGATCAGTTAAGGTCAGTGCAGCCAACGTGGCATCCAGGTGCCGGGTCGCTGGTGCAATATCAATGGGCTCTACTGGGTATCCACTCACAAAATCGATGATATCGAAGCTTTGCGTCAGTCGCATGAAATTGCAGTAATCTGCAAAGTTACCCGTGCGCCGACCGCCCTCGAGATCAGAACTATTGGGGGCACTGGCGACCGTGGTGAAATTAATCGTATTGCCGCCAATGCTGCGGTTTCGATCACTATTACGAGCATGCAGGGTAAATGTTGAAGGCACAGTCAGCAGGCGCGTCATCAGCGACTCGCGGTCGAGATAAACACGCTGCAGGTCCCAGTCTACCCTGGCGCCATCGTTTTCATACAACCCCAGTGCTTTTTCGTTGAGAACCTCGAGACCGATTTCTTCGAGTATGCGCATCGAGCCATCGTGGATCAGATCGAGGTCGTCTGCACTCAAAACCTCAATTGGCGCATAGGGATTGAATAGCTGTTGCGCCTTCGGCTTGATAACCTGGTCGGGTGTCGGCGCGCGCCGGCGACTATTTCTTCTGCTCATTAGAGAGCCCGTATTAATTGGTGAATCGATCTTATTTCAGTCTCGAAGGCGCGTCTACCTCTGTAAGCGTTGTTTTTTATAAACACATATGTTTATTTAAGTTAACAACTGACCAAATTGCCGCTAGCACAACCACTGATCTATCGACCGCTTGTAATTACTGCCGAGTTTGGGATAAGTTAGGGGACCCGGGATCAATGCATCCAACCAACAGATGAGAACTAGATTGCCAAGATGAGCAATACCACTACACAATCTAAGCAGGCCACGCGATTTATAACCTGTGGTATGTACGCCTTTACCGATCAACTCCGTGTTGCCTGGCAAAAACTATTCGATTGCTACTCCAGTGAATTTGAATCATTTGCGGTGGACAGGAATCTGAAATTTGGGTCCGGAAAAGAAATGTTACGCGATCCACAGTTGTTCGTCGGCCATACCTGTGGTTATCCACTGATGCATGGTTTGCAAGATGATTTAACCCCGGTCTGTGTACCCTTGTTTGATGTCGCCGGGTGTGATGGCAAGTATTACGCGAGCCAGTTTATTGTTGGTATCGATAGCAATATCGAATCACTGGCTGACTGTTATCAACGCGTGGCCGCGATGAACGACACGGATTCGAATAGTGGTATGAATCTATTGCGTCACGCGATCGCAGTCTTGAGCGAAGGCAAGCCATATTTCTCCAAAGTTCTGGAAACCGGGTCGCATTTTCAAAGCTTTGTCGATGTGGCCGAGCGGCGCGCTGATATCGCTGCGATCGATTGCGTCAGTTACCAGTTGATTGTGGACAACTGGCCCGATATGGCGGCACGGGTGCGTAGTATAGGTTTTAGTGAAAGCACTTGTGGCCTGCCGTTTGTGATGCCGAAGAGTCTGCTAGGTGTGACTGACAAAAAGGACATCACCACTGGTCTTAATAAGGCAGTGTTGAAACTGGCCGGAGAATTTCGTGACCAACTTCATTTACTGGGTTTTGAGCAGGTCGATATTGAAGACTACCAGGGTATTGTTGATCTCGAAACCAGCGCTCAACAACTAGATTACCCACTACTGAGTTAGCGCGTAGGATGGGTGCAACCCATCAGAACAAGCAGGCATAATAACGGTCTCAAAACCAGGATGATGGGTTGCACCCATCCTACGATACTCAGGTTATCCCCTGTTAAATTAAGTAAAAAGCTTCCGCGTCCTAAACCAAAAAATGATCTAAACTTCAATGCAGTTTGTATTCTATTAGAGTCCAATATACCGATTGCGGCAGCTTTGTACCTCGATTAGAATTTGCGCACTTTTATACTTCGTTCCTGTGTCATCTACCTAACACGAGTCACCGATAATGTGGAAAGATCTGGCAGCTTCCTGGGCAATTTTGCTCGGTATCGGATTTATGATGCTGGCGAACGGTTTGCAGGGCACATTACTTGGTGTGCGTGCAATCCTGGAGGGATTTTCCACCTTCACTACTGGCATTATGATGTCGGGATATTTCATCGGTATATTCATTGGATCTTTCCTGGCGCCAGTCCTGGTTAAACGTGTTGGCCATATTCGAGTTTTTTCGGCGTTGGCGTCGCTTGCATCCATCTCCATCCTGTTCCATGGAATTTATATCGACCCGATTATATGGATGACGATGCGTATCGTCACCGGTATCTGTTTTGCCGGATTCTTCGTGGTGACTGAAAGCTGGTTGAATGATCGCGCCAGCAACGAAACCCGCGGTAAAATCTTATCGGTATACATGGTCATCATCACGCTCGGCATGGGCGGCGGTCAGTTCCTGCTCAACCTGGCCAAACCTGAAGCAATCGACCTGTTCATCCTGATATCGATCATCATATCGTTTGGGCTGATCCCGATATTACTTACCGCCAAACCCGCACCGGTATTTGAAGCATCGTCAAAAATGTCTGTAATCGAGCTTTATCGGGCTTCGCCTCTGGCGGTTATCGGTAATGGCCTGACCGGCATGGCCCACGGCACTATATTTGGCCTCGGCGCCATTTACGCCAGCCAGGTTTTAATTGATATAAAATCCATCTCCTGGTTCATGGCCTGTTTTTTAATCGGCAGCCTGATCACGCTCTGGCCAATAGGCTATTTATCCGACCGAATCAAGCGACGGATTGTCATGTCAGTTTTATCGATAATCGCAATTCTGAGCTGCATGCTTGCTATCTTTATTTCGAAGGACGGCATTGCTTTCTACCTGGTCATCGTATTACTCGGCGGGGCGGCGATGCCGATGTATTCAATCTGTGTTGCCTACGCCAATGACCGCCTCGAGCCGCACCAGATTGTTGGCGCCAGCGGCAGCCTGGTGATGGTATCCGGTATAGGCCTGAGTACGGGCCCAATCATCGTTGCCTTTTTCATGGAACTGTATGGCGTCGATTTTTACTTCTGGGGTATAGCAACAGTGTTTGCGATGATTTTGATATTCACCTTAATACGAATTAAATCGAGGGCTGGTATCGACGTTAAGAACCAGACACATTTAATCGTCACCGGCACAATCGGCACACCAATAGCCGAGTTTAATGCTCCCGGTGCGGAAGACTATGCCGAGGCTGTCGCCAAGCACGAAGAAGCCTTGCTCGACGCGCAAGAAGATATTACTGAACGGGTATTGTAGCGTCAGACGTTTGGATGCCTACGAGATTAAGAAATCGAAACCATGTCAATTAGATCGCTAACATCCCGATTCGTCGAATTTCTAAACAAAAGAAATTCAATCCGTATCCTGCGCTGGAGCTTCAGGATCCTGGTCATCATCATTATCATGGATGCGGGTTATTTAATCGGTATTTGGCCAGACTGGGAACTCTATAAGGAGGGCCCGATCCAGCAGTCGAATTTCATCCGCCTCTATGTCTATAAACAGTACCAGAATCAGGACTGGCCGCAGTTACAGTGGCAACAGAAATCCATCCGCAAGATATCTAAAAACATGATTCGAGCGCTGATCGTGGCCGAGGATTCCCGCTTCTACTCACATTCGGGCATCGATATGGAAGCCCTGAAGTCAGCGATGGAATACAACCTGTCTGAAAAGCGATTCGTCTACGGCGGCAGTACCATTTCCCAGCAAACGGTTAAAAATATATTCCTCAGCGCCTCCCGCAACCCGTTGCGAAAATGGCACGAATTGTTACTAACCATCGGCATGGAAAGAAATCTCTCGAAGAAGAGGATTCTCGAACTGCATCTCAATGTCGCCGAGTTCGGTCGCGGCATCTACGGCGTCGAGGCAGCGGCGAGGCATTACTGGGGAATTTCGGCCGCTAACTTATCCGTTAAGCAGTCGATTCAACTGGCTGCCACTTTACCCTCACCCGTCGCTCATAACCCATCAACGCGAACTAAGGCTTTTAACCGGCGTGTGAAAAAAATAAGCCGCCATTTCTAATAGCCATTTCTAAT
>QNFD01000011.1 GCA_003645435.1 Gammaproteobacteria bacterium
AGCTCCATACCGTGCCCAGGCACCTCTTTCGTCCTACCGGGGCCACAATCCTGAACGCTTAATAAACCCTTGTCCAGTTAACCTGCCGGGAGAGCTTGCGCGACATCGAAGCTTGTTCGCGCGCACAACAAAACAAGCTTTACCACATGGGCGTTCGCGATAGCATTCCCCGCAACCCTCTGTCAAATGCCAGCAAGGTCAGAGACCGGTGCATCTATGCCGATTTCGCGCCGTCTTTAATTCAGGTCGCACGCCCACATTTCTCAAAATAATCATGTCGTTAGCTCAGCACGCATAAATATGCAGCTTGACCTGTGTTCAGGTTTCCCGATACCCTACCCCTGGTTCCGTTCCGCTTGCTCCTTTACATAAGGTAATCCACCCGTGAAAACAAGATTTCTGCTGCTCTGCGTTGCTGTTCTCCTCCTGACCTCCTGTGCTTCAACCGAGGTGATGAATACCTGGAAGGATGACACCCAAAGTCAGCAATTTACAAATGTCCTTGTCGTCGTGGTCAACAAGGTACCGGCTTACCGGACCCTGATTGAAAACGAACTCGTCAACATTATCAAAAAGTCTGGCGCCGATGCAAAGTCTGCAGCCGCTATTCTGCCGAATACCGATTTGACCGACGAAGCGACTGCGTCTTCAGCGACCCGGGATACCGGGGCTGATGGCGTCATGGTTGTACGCCTGGTTGATACAACGAAGGAGCAGGTGTACACACCTGGAACTACCTACGTACAGGGCGCCTATGGCGGCAGATACAACAGAGGCTGGCAAGGGTATTACAACAGTGGTTACCGGGTTACAAATACACCCGGCTACTACAGCGAATACAAAGTATCGACGGTTGAGACCGCTATCTTTGATGCAGCCACTAACAAGCGCGTCTGGTCAACCATCACCTCCACAACAGAAGCCAGAGAGATCGATGCCATAAAATCCTTCCTCAAAGCGATCAGAAAGCCAATTCAAGAAAGCGGTCTGTTCCAGTAGTGCAACAGTAGAGCAATTGTCTCGCCTTCCGGGGGTGCTGTTCTAACGCCTGGGGAAACTATCAGGCAGAAACCCTACCAGCAGCAAGGCTACCGGGCTAGGGATGCTTGTCAGGTTGCGGGGTAAATATGACTTCAAGCGTCTGCTTGAGTTCTCCACGAAGCAATTCAATGGTGGCGGAATCACCAGCACGCTTGATCCTGGTAGCGTAGATAAGGTCAAAGCTATCGGCCAGGGTATTTCCATCAAAGCTTAGTATCCTGTCACCCTTCTCGATACCCGCCCGCTCGGCCGCCGAACCCGGGGAAACACCAGTGATGCCAATTCCGACCTCATCGTCGCTATCGTCTAGCAGGACACCGAGTTTGACGCCCTTTGCCTCGAATACTTCGTACTCCTGATAGACCAGGTAATCCACCGCCCGCATTGGGAAACTGGGCATGGTTACGTCCATCAGCTGGTTTTCCTTTTCAGTCGGAATTTCAAGATGGTACTCCCCGACCAACACATAGGGGATCGGCAGACGCCGATGTACTCGGCGCGGAATTCCAAATCCATACCTTACATGCCAGCCCCCAGCGACAACCATCATCTGGTGTCGGGGATTTTGACGCATGTAATCGGCGACTCCATGGGCCATCGACTCATCCCACAGCGTTTGACGACGGAAGAAACTATCCACCATCTTCGAGCCAGCGCCATGAACCTCAAAGATTTTCTCGATCATCGCCCGTTGGTAGGGATCGCTCATATCCATCTCCGGCAGCTTTGCCCTGGTCTCGCTATCGAGTTGATCCAGCGGCGTCATGCTGACCTGGTGTCCCAACGCCCTGGGGACATTGAGACCAATGACGGGTATCTGTTGCTGGCGACAGAACTCCAGCAACTCCTGGTAGAGTTCATAATCTGCGGCCCAGTTACTGAACCAGCGGCTCTCTCTTAAAAATTCCTTTTCACTCAACTCACCGTTGACCCACTGATCGAGAGCCTGCTGCTGCTCGTAATTAAACATCTCCATTCCGAGCACAACCTTGCCAGGATTGCTGGCGTGCAGCGCCTTGATGATCAGTAGCTGTAGTCGGTGTGACGCAGGATTATCGTGCACCTCCCCGACATAGACCAGCGGGAATCGGACCAGATTGTCGAGGAGTTGGCGTTCGGTCAAAAGATGGCCAGTGGCGGTATGGACAATATCACCAAGCCGGGGATTACGCTTGGGTGGATAGGGCTCAGCACTATCCCAGGGCGAAGGCATACTGCATCCCCCGATCAAGAGCAGAAGTGCTGCTGAAACTATTCGGTTTAATGGCAATTTTCTTCTCTAACCTCTCTTATCCGGGGTTATGGTTTCAGGGTAGCATTGACGGAATCCTGTCACGATTCTCCTCGGGAATCATCCATTATCTCGCCCCGCTTAAGGAGAAACGATGGTTTGATACACTCCTGCCCGGGTGAACGCTCACAATTGTCGAATCCCCTGCTAATCTATAAGTTGACAAATATCAAGTTCCGACTCAAGAAGTCCGTTGATGACACCGATCTCCACTTTTTGAATTCACAGCTGTGAATACTGTTTTTAGACAATACAGACTGGTTTTATTACCACTGGCTCTCGTATTGGTGCTGGATCTGCTCCTTTTAGCGGCAAACTACCACATATCTTCCGAACGGGAGGTTTCCTCGGTCAACATCAATATTGCTGGCCGCCAACGCAGGCGGGAAAGCGATCCTGGTTGCCAGATTAGAATCAACCGAAATTCGAAATACACTTGATAAGGCAAAAAAATATGGGAGCCGTCATTGCGACAGTTAAACATTTGTTTCAACAATAACCCGGCGGAAAAACCGCAACCGAGAATCTGATTGGCCTGCTATCTGTAAATAATCTCAAATTGCTCGCCTACATGAATGAGTTCACCAATCAACTAGAGCAAGATGCAAAAAGAAAAACGTATATTTTAAAAGGACTGCAGGCTGCGATTGTGATCATTATTTTACTGTCATATGCGCTAGCAACGGTTCGCCATTTTCGCCGTGAAAAATACTACAACAACCTGATGGAGATAGGTGATCATGTCCCTCTTTCATGTTCTGGAACTTCCACTGTAGACTACAGAAGTTACCTGTCTGAGTATGAAGGTCGGTTTTCCCGTTAGCAGTCATTTAAATCACTAACGCGAACTTCCCAAAATGGCCGCACAATCCAGACCTTCAATTGATTGTAAAACCACGAACTTAACCTTCATCATTATCCGTTGCAACTACGGCTGACACATTCTGAGATTTAGTCTATAAGCAGTACAGGGCGATACAAATAAAACCATGAGACAGTTACTGAAATATATTGATATATCGATCGTGCTACTTGTTATGGCATTTTCCCTGGCTGTTGGCGCAATGATTTTGCATGTGTCGAGCATGCAATCCAACTTGCTCAGAGCCAGTGCAATCAATACCGCGAAATTATACTCGAAGACCTTAACCGAGGTACGTACGCTGTATACCTCGGATGTTGTGCAGACAGCTAGTGCCTACGGCATGGAGGTCACGCACGACTATTTACAAAGAAAAAATGCGCTTCCCTTACCCGCAACCTTCAGTATGCGACTAGGAGAATTAATGGCTAAGCATGCCGGTGGAGCCCACAGCCAGCTGTATAGTGCTTATCCTTTTCCGTGGCGTAAAGCTGAAGGTGGATTGAATGATATCTTCAAGAAGAAAGCCTGGGATGAGCTGTCGCGTGATCAAAGCAAGCCCTATAAACAATTCCTTGAAACCGATCGAGGTCTGACCTTGCGCTATGCCATCGCCGACGTGATGCGGCCTGCCTGTGTGAATTGTCACAATACCCATCCGCAATCACCCTATCGTAACTGGAAGGAAGGAGATTTACGGGGAGTACTAGAAATCAGCCTGCAAATCGAAAGCATGAATCAGCAAGTAGGCGATCAAATAGCGAATATCCGGTTCGTTTACTCGTTGGTTGGCCTGGCTATAGTGGTGGGATTCGTGCTGGCCATTCACCGCGTGAAGTTAGCTAAAAATTCTTTGCTCCAAAGTTCCGCGGAGTTGAAAGTCGCTAACCAAAAACTGAAAGATATCAGCGAACAAGATGCGCTCACTCAAATAGCCAATCGGCGTTGCTACGATGCCCGCCTTAGTTCAGAGGTATCGTCGGCCAAACGCTCGGGGGCCCCACTGTCGATTTTGCTATTCGATATTGACTACTTTAAACTGTACAACGATGGATACGGGCATGAGCGAGGCGATGAAGCGTTGAGACAGGTAGCCAGTATCGCAAATGGTTGCATGTTGCGTGAAACTGATTTCCTGGCCCGTTATGGCGGGGAAGAATTTGTTGCCCTACTACCCTCTACCGATGAAGAAGGTGCTATTAGTATCGCCGAAAATCTGCGGGCTAAAATCGAGGCAGCTGCAATACCACACGAATTCGCCAGGCAATGTAAATTTATTACCGTGAGTGTCGGTATCGTCACTCAATCAGGAGTAGATATAGAGGCTGGTGATCTGTTCAAATATGCCGATTCTGCCCTATACAAAGCCAAGGCAAACGGACGCAATCGTTGCGAGGTCGGTAACCAAAAGTAGAGAAAAATTACCTGCCCGAAGATTGAAAATTTCACTAACCAGGTGGTAGTTGCTAATCGGAGGGTCAGGCATCCCGGCGAAAACGCCATGGAATCGGGTGGCTTGCCGTGGGATGGCCGGCATACGGGTCGCTCATCTCGGCCGTAGCGCGGTGCACTATGAAGTTGAGTTGCTTGTCGATGGCAGAGTAATTCATCGTCTAATTCTATCGTCAGGTTTATTTTTGAACTGGAGAACACCTCATGAGATGTTCTTCAGTTCAGTGATTATCATTCTCTTCATACAACATGCGGGTTCATTGGGTAAGCAGGTATAAACCAAAAATTGTTATTGTATAGATGATCAACCAGACCAGCAGGGCTTTTTCAATCAATCTGATCGACCTCGAGATGTCTCCTGCTTTCGCCGGCCGACCCAGACCCAGGTAAGGTTTTTCCTGCAGCTTGCCGCCGTAGCGTACGGGCCCGCCGATGACAATTC
This sequence comes from Gammaproteobacteria bacterium, assembly GCA_003645435.1. The sequence continues at coordinate 5,089 of QNFD01000011.1, forward strand.
CCAGCGCGCCGGCGCCAGTAGCCATTACCAGGCCGGCATTCGGGCTTTTGTGCTTGCCGATCTGATCGCGCCAGGATTGCAGCGCCAGCATCGAAGAACCGCAGAGCATGTAACCAATCGCGGTTAGTCGGGCCGGTAGATATCCAAGGACGTCGTCAAAGCGGGCGGCATAAAAGCCGAATTCCAGATAGCGTTCGTTTTTATAGCCCCACATTGCATCCAGTGTATTGACCAGTCGATGCAATAAGGCCCCCGCCGGCCCCAGCAGCGCATACCAGAACAGGGAGGCAAATAAACAGTCATGCCCATTTTCCAGAACCGACTCGATGGTCGAACCGACAATTTGCTCTTCGTTCAGATCGTGCGTATCCCTGCTCACGATCAGCGCGAGTTTTTCACGGCTGGCACTCAGGTAGCCACCCAGTAGCGACCCGGAGACGGCCACCGCGTGTTGTTTCATACTTTGCCAGCCAATGACGAAGGTGAGGATCACAATGTCGAGCAGCGGGCGAAATATAGTTGCCGCCAGGGCAAATTGCAGCATCGCTAACGCCGCGACTGGAATGCCCACTACTATTAGCATTGCGATGCCACCGTTTAAGCGGGACTTACGCGTGTTTAATCGTTTCTCGAGCCAGGCGGCCGTGTTGCCGAATAAAACCAGTGGGTGTAGTCGGGGTTCACCGAACAGGCGATCCAGCAGCAAGGCAGCGATACAAACCAGTACAGGCAGGATGGCCCCTAACATTTACTTGTTAAGGCCGATGATACCGGCCAGCGCGTCGAGGTTGATTTCGTTTGTCAGCATTTCTGCCACGCGGTCGATTTCCTTTTGCCGATAGAGCTCGTAATCCATACTTTCCGCGGCATTTAATCCTGCCCAGTGCAAAATCGCATTACAGGCTTGCGGGTGATCGAACAATCCATGCAAATAGCTGCACATTATCTGGCCGTCTTCCGAAATAACGCCATCACTGCGGTCACCGAGGTTGATTGCGGGGTGTTGCAGCGCAGGACCGGTGGTGATGCCCATGTGAATTTCGTATCCCTGCACTGGAATTTTATTATCGAACAATTTGCCTGAAACCCGGTTTAACTGTTTTGCCGGCGACAGTGTGGTTTCGAAGTCCATCAATTGCAGGCCTGGTTGTGATTTTTGCCCGCTTTCGATTCCTTCAGGGTCGTGAATCATCTGCCCGATCATTTGATAACCGCCGCAAATACCGATCAGCTTGCCGCCGTAGCGCAGATGTTTTTTAATATGTTGCGGCCAGTGATTTTGAACCAGCCAGTTCAAATCGTTAATCGTGTTTTTACTGCCGGGTAAAACGATGAGGTCGGCAGCTGGAATCGCCTGGGCCTCGTCGATAAACAACAGATCTACCTGCGGATGCAGTCGTAACACGTCGAAATCGGTGTGATTGCTGATCCTCGGAATACGCGGCACTATGATTTTTATGCGTTCAGATTTAACTTCCGTGTCGAAGTTGCGAGCACGATGATCTACCGCGTCTTCCGCTTCGATATGCAGCCCCTTGAGATAGGGTAATACGCCCAGGGTTGGCACCGAAGTTTTTTCGGTGAGCCAGTCTATACCTGAATCGAGCAGCGATTTATCACCACGAAACCGATTGATCAAAAACCCACGGATCAATTGAATTTCATTGTCGGCAAGACAATCCAGGGTGCCGGTCAAATGGGCAAACACGCCGCCGCGATCAATATCGGCGACCAGTAAAACGGGGCAGTTGATCGCGGTTGCAAAGCCCATGTTGGCGATGTCATTTTCTCGCAGGTTGATTTCAGCGGGACTGCCCGCGCCCTCGACAATAATCAAATCATACTCAGCGGCCAGGCGGTGATAGGATTCAAGCGCATAGTTTATCGCCTTTTGTTTAAAGGCATGGTATTCAAGCGCATCCATATTCCCAATCGAATGGCCATTGATGATAACCTGCGCGCCCTTATCGCTGTTCGGTTTCAGCAATATGGGATTCATATCGGTATGGGGTTCGATTCCACAGGCGAGTGCCTGCACTGCCTGCGAGCGGCCAATTTCACCGTCATTTATAGTGACGGCGCTATTCAACGCCATATTCTGTGGTTTAAAGGGTGCTACCCGATATCCCTGTGAGCTGAATAATCGACAAAGACCCGTCGCAATCACGCTCTTACCCGCGTTTGAGGTCGTACCCTGGATCATCAGTGTCGGCGTCACGGGACGCATTTAGTTTAGACTCGCGACCAGGCCGACCAGGACCAGGGTCTCGGTAACTTCCACCAGCGCACCATAAACATCGCCGGTAGCTCCCCGGATTGGTTTAACAAAAAACCGGTAAATGATTAGCCAGGCAATGCCGCAGGCGAAAACCCCATAAACGAAGGCCTGAAACGAAATCAGGCTCAATAGCAGGGACATCAGCAGGCTTGAGATAACAATGGCGTTAAAGTTTAGATTCGCCTGTAGCGATGAACCCAGACCCTCGGCCCTGCGGTACGGAACATAATGAATCACCAGGCTCAGGCTAATTCGCGCCAGAACCGGTGCGAATATAAGCAGTGACCAGTCACCTTGCCCGATTAGAAGGGTTAAAGCACTGAATTTAAGCAACAATACCAGTGCCACAGCAACGATAGCGCCGATCCCACAGGAGGTATCCTTCATAATTTCGAGCATGCGCTCAGGGTTATGTCCACCCATCCAGGCGTCGCCACAATCGCCCAGACCGTCGAGATGAAGTGCGCCGGTAATCGCGACCCAGACGCCCAGTACTATCGCGCTTACCAGAAATGGGGGCACTAGAAAACTACAGATCCAGCCTGCTAGCACCATCAGTACGCCGATAATCAACCCGGTTGGGGCATACCAGCTTACCGCGGCGCCAGCCATTCCGGCCGTATATTCCGGCTGCCTGGCCAACCGCAATCGAGTCAGGAATTGAATCGCCTGTAGAAATTCGTTGATCACTGTAACAGCGAGTTGTGCGAGTCGAGCTGAAACCAGTTGGGCTTGTTCGCCATGTGGTAGGCAATTATTCGACTATGGCAGGCGTGGGGGACGTTGAATCGCAGCAGGGCCCTGGCATCGAGACCGAATATGTCCGCGAATATGGCGCGAATCACCCCGCCGTGACTGAATAGCAGAATGCGCTTGCCCTGGTAACGGCCGAACAATGCATTCCAGGATTGTTGGATACGATGAAGAAATTCACTTTGGCCTTCGCCGCCATGTAGCGGCGGATGCGCGGGATTATCGATCCAGTTCTGCCACTCCCCGGGACAGGAGCGGTTGAGTTCGGCAAAAGAAAGACCTTCCCATCGGCCAAAGTCAACTTCTGCAAATCCGTCTTCTACGATTAATTCGAGTGCCAGTTGCTGGCATAGCTGTTCGGCGAAATGCGCGCAGCGTATCCTGGGAGAAGAAATACAGATATCCCAGGATTCGCCCTGATCGATCAGGCGCTTGCATTGAGATTCCAGTTGCTGCCAGCCCCTGGTCGATAAATCCGGGTCGGTAATACCGCAGATCGCGTCCGCAAGCAGATGTTCACCATGTCTAATCAGGTCGACATGGGTTCGATCGCAATCACTAGCCATCTGAAACGCCGGCCTCGGCAAACGTCGCCATCTCATTTTGGAGGGCGCAGGCCGATCTTAACAGGCTTACCGTGACTGCCGCACCGCTGCCTTCCCCAAGGCGCATTTCCAGCGCTAATAAAGGACTGGCCGACAAAGCCTGCAATACCAGTTGGTGACCCGGCTCGGCCGAGATATGTGAAAATACCAACCAGTCCCTGACCCCCTCATTAATCCGGCAAGCCGCCTGGGCGGCCACTGTCGAAATAAATCCGTCTACCAATATGGTGATACCTCGTTGTGCCGCGCGCAAATAAAATCCGGTGAGGGCGGCTATTTCAAAGCCCCCCAGCTCGGCTAATAAACTAATCGTATTTGATTCCTTTCCTACCCTGGCGAGCGCCATTTCAATCATTTTCAGCTTGTGCGATACGCCTTCGCTATTTAAACCAGTACCCGGACCAACCAGTTTTGCCGCGGTCGACACACCGAATGCGGCAGCGAGGGCGGTCGCAGAAGAGGTATTGCCGATGCCCATTTCACCACCGATTACCAGTTCGGGTTCACTCTCGTAGCCATCGACAATACTTTTACCGAGCGCCAGCGCCTCGATACATTGCTCGTAAGTCATCGCCGCCTCCGTGGTTATATTGCCGGTGCCGAAAGCAATCGGTCGATCGACAACCGGTGCACCGAATGCCTTTTCGCTGCAGGTGCCGGCGTTGATAACGGTCAGTCCAGCTTTAATCTGCCTGGCCATGACGCTGATAGCGGCGCCTCCGCGTACGAAGTTTTTCACCATTTCGACGGTGACAGCCTGCGGGAACGCACTCACAGCCTCGTTGGCGATGCCGTGATCGCCGGCAAACACGGCGATTTCAACCCTGTCCACCGCCGGCGCCAGTTTCCCCTGCATCGATGACAAGGTAATAGCAAGCGCTTCCAGTCGGCCCAGCGACCCGGGTGGCTTGGTCAATTGTAATTGTCTTTGGCGTGACAGTTCCGCCATATCGGGATCTGGCAGGGCACAGCTATCTAAAAACCATTCTTTCATTAATATCAGGGCTTCAGGGTTTGTGGGATTCCAAACATGACCAGTGTTACCCGATCGGCTAACTGCGCGAGCTGCTGATGTAACCATCCGCTCTCATCGATAAACTGACGGCTGAGTTCACCCACAGGGGTGACACCCATTCCGGCCTCATTACTTACCAGTAGCCAGCTGGCGGGAGACTGTTGTAACTTTTCCAGGCAGGCGCTTTTCTCTTCATCCCAGCTAGCTGTCCCGGGCGAACATAACCAGTTTGATAACCACAGGCTGAGGCAATCGACCAGTATAATGTCATCTTTGCCGAACTGGTCAATAAATGACGATAAATAATGAGTTTCTTCGATCAAATTCCAACGTGGGCCGCGTTCCTGCCGATGGCGCTCGATGCGGCTCTTCATCTCATCGTCTTTAGCTTCTGCGGTGGCTATAAAAGTCAAACTTGCATTGCCTGATTCCGCCCTGCACAGGGCATAGCTACTCTTGCCGCTACGTGCGCCGCCGACGATTAATTCAATCATGGCAATCAAGTTCCCTAGATAAGCGAAGAACCGTGCTGGATACTATTTGGAACCAGGCAGCCATAGATGCTACTTGTTAGCCTGGCACTGGGGAATTTTATCGGCTGGCCCAGGCGTATGCCGCAGCTTACGCTCTTCATCAATCACCGACTGTGGAAACTGGCTCATGAAGCAGCAACAGACATTTTCGTCGATCATGGTTCTCGGTCCATGGGGGTGGGCGATGTGGCGGTAGGGTTCATGTGAATGAGCGTGACTGTGATCGTGACCATGGTCGTGGTGATGATCGGGTTTGAATTCTGCATGATGGTGGTGAACGCTTACTTCTCCAGAAGCCAGTCTTGACTGAAAATCCTCGAGTAAATCGCCATTCACAGGGGCAGGGGAAATCGTTTCTTCGATCCTGGCAACGAAGGTGTTAATCACATGGGTCTGATCACGCAGATAGTCTGCCATGATGAATTTCACCTGCGGATTTTCCGCGGCAACCTTTTCCACGTAGGCATGAATGCGATCAATTAGTCTGCCTGAAAACAGGAAATAGGGCGCTACTACGATTTTTTTAAATCCAAGTTTGAGGGCCATTTCCAGACCTCGCCCAACCGATGGAAAAGTGACCCCGGAATACACCGTTTCACACCATCCAAAGCCCATGTTTTCGGCCATAATGCGGGTCAGTTTTGATGCTTCCGCGTTGGCTTCCGCTACCGAAGTGCCACGGCCGACAACAACCAGCATGGTGTCATAAAGGGCACCTGTCGCGGGTAAATTGTCCAGGCCCAGGGCTTCCAGTATGCGATGCTGGAAAGCCGCAATCATTTCATCGTGCAAACCCAGTTCGCGGCCATATTTGATCGTTAGGCCCTCGTGTTTTTCCATGTAAGTGGTGAGTACGGAAGGGATGTCGTTTTGCGCGTGTGTCGCACGAAACAACATACCCGGTACCGCATAAATATTCTTGACGCCTTTCTCGAGCAGTCGATCCAGCGCCATATGAATATTGGGCGAAGAATACTCGAGGAATCCATATTCGATATGAACCCCGGGATAACGGGATCTCAGGCCCTTGGCGAGCAGGCTGAACTCCTGCTCGGCAATTTTTGCCCTGCTACCGTGGCCACAGATAATAATGCCGGAGTTTTCGGGAAGTTTGCTTAAAGTTGACATGAGATTCTCCTGAGTCGGCGGATTATACCTGCTCGACAGAATCTATAAATACCACAGGCGTCAAAATTTATTCCATTCGCGTCGAATCTGTCTGGTGGATATTTGGTCCTTGATGAACGCCTGGCCTGGGTAAACATGAAATTGTCGCGATCAGAACAATAATGGCCGGGAAAATCGAGTCATGCTAGATTACATTGTACTGCTGTTTGGTATAAAATGTGCATAAGCGAGGGTCTCTCTTTGGGAGATAAATGGGAAGTCAGAGGATTTCGAGGCGAGCATGAAATCCAGTCTGCGCTGCCCCCGCAACGGTCCATGAACAAATTTTTATTTGCGCAAAAGCCCGGAACCAGCCTTTGTTTAATCAGAAGTAGAAGTACAGAGCGAGCTAAATCTGTATCGATTATAGCTAGCATAACTATATCAAGCGCACGGGTGAGTGCGTATCGGAGACTCAGCGAATGCAACATTCAATCAGTTCAGAAGTTAAAAGCAAGACGGCAATAACTACCCATCAATCGGCCTTAATTCAGATCTTTGGAGCTGTTGTCCTGGCCGTGGCTCTTATTTATGGTGTTGGCTTCGCTTCGATGGCTGTGGCACACAATGCGGCCCACGATACGCGTCACGCAGTCGCGTTTCCTTGCCACTAGAAGACTAGCAACAACTAATTTCGGGTTCCGGGTGCCGGCTTACGGTTGGCGTCTGCCTGAACATTTCCATATTTCTTCCCGCTAAGGTTATGGCGCTATGACTTTTAGGAATATCGTATTCTCTGCCGCCGTGGTAGGTATTATCGCCGGTTCCCTGTACGGTGTTTTTCAACAGATTCAGATTAATCCAATCATTTATGCCGCGGAAGCATTCGAGGTAACAGGCAGCAGCGAGCAGATAGTCCTCGAAAGTCATGATCATGCCGATGGTCACAGTCATAATCATGAAGCCTGGGCGCCCGAGCAGGGCTTTGAGCGAATACTATCCACGTTAGTGGCGAATATCCTCGTCGCGATGGCGTTTTCAATCCTGCTAATTTCATTTATGTCACTGCATAATCTGAAATCCAGCAAGCCCCCGATTAACTGGAAAACCGGCATCCTCTGGGGTATTGGACTAATGTTATCCGTTTTTGCCGCACCATCGTTGCTGGGAATCCATCCCGAGATACCGGGTACCATTGCTAAATCGCTTGAGCATCGACAGTTATGGTGGATTGCCAGCGCCACCGCTACGGCTGGCGGTCTACTGATTCTCTATTATGGCAAGAAGACGATCAAGCTCGGAGGCCTGGTACTGATCGCCTTACCACAGCTTGTCGGCGCGCCGGTGATGGATAAACTCGATTTTGCAAATAGTGATCCAGCGGCAATCGCGGCGCTGAGCAAACTTTCGAGTCAGTTCATCATTGCCACTTCGATCGGCATGCTGATTTTCTGCGTACTGTTAGGTGCATTAAGTGGTTTTGCGAGTACGCGTTTTGTGCGCTTTAGGTAGCCAATTTTCGACAGATACTAATAAGATATCCATCCCATGCAACCCAACTTCCCGTTTACCGCAATCGTAGCCCAGGATCGATTAAAAACAGCGCTGCAACTCATCAGTATTGATCCCAGGATAGGTGGATTGCTGCTAAGCGGTCCGCGCGGAAGCGCCAAGTCTACGATGGTACGAAGTCTTGCCAGTCTCAATCACGAACAATCTTTTATCACCGTACCGCTGGGCGCCAGTGAAGAAATGGTGACCGGATCATTCGACCTCGAAAAAGCCCTCAACGATGGCGAAGTCTCGTTTCGACCGGGGCTGCTTGCCAGGGCCAACGGCGGCATCCTATACGTCGATGAAGTCAATTTACTCGCCGATAACCTGGTCGATCTGTTACTCGACGCCGCGGCTTCTGGATTTAACCTGGTCGAACGAGACGGCATTAGTCATCAGCACGAGGCTGTATTTTCGCTGGTAGGGACGATGAATCCGGACGAGGGAGAACTTCGTCCCCAGTTACTCGACCGTTTTGGTTTAATGGCGCGGGTGGAGACAGAGTTTTCGATCGAACAGCGCCAACAGGTTGTACAGCAAAGGCTTGCCTTCGATCGGGACCCGGCGGGTTTTGTGGACCTGCATCGGCAAGCGCTCGGGCAATTGCAGGCCAGGCTGGACTGGGCGAGGTTACATTTAAGCGAAGTGATAGTGCCGCCTTCGATAAGCGAGCAAATTGCGCAACGCTGTGCCGAAGCCAGAGTCGAGGGTTTCCGCGCAGATATCATCATGCATAGATCGAGTAGCGCCTACGCCGCCTTATCTCAAAGGCTCGAAGTATCGAGTGCCGATCTCGATGAAGTGGAAGCGCTGGTGCTTGACCACCGTCGTCAGCAATCTTCGCAAAACCCGCCAACGTCTTCCTCTGGTTCATCTTACTCGGCTGACTCATCAGGCCAGGGACAGGAAGGGTCGTCGATTCAGGGTTCCTGGGGCGCAATGGAATCTGTGACTACGAAGACGGCTGAATCCCGTGCTCTACCGGTTAATCACTTCGGTGATAGCCTGAAGGCAGGTGCAGGGCGTGAATCCAGTTTTACCACCAGGCGCAGGGGTAAATTTTTTTCACCGGCTTATGCCAGCGCGAAATCCGCGGGGCGCAGCAAGATAGACTGGTTTCGTACCCTCGGCCCAGTTAACAAATTCCGTAAACTTGGGCAGGCGGGTAAACGGCGATGCCTGCAGTATCTTTATCCCCGGCTTCGTTGCCGGGAACTAAATCTGGTCTTACTCGATGTATCGGCATCAACCCTGGGTGGGCAGGGTCTTGATCAGGCAAAGGGGGTACTCAAAGAATTATCCAGGCAGACTTATTTGAAACGACAACTCTTGTCAGTAATTACCTTCGGAAACGATCGTGTTAGTACCCTGATTCATCCACAGCGCGCTCCGAAAAATATTCAGGATAAGCTCGACTCAATTCGTGCGGGGGGTGGCACACCGGTGGTGAAGGCGCTTGACTATGCATATAACTTGCTGAATCGACAAGCTTATCAGCAGCTCGATTGTTCAATTTTTCTGGTTACCGATGGCAGGCTTGACCCATTGGCGAAAACCCACGATTTGTTCGCAGATCATTGCTTCACCCTGGTTGACATCGAATCGAGTCGGGTAAAACTCGGTTTAGCCCATCAGTTGGCAAATGTTGTTGGCGCACGTTACCTGCATGTTTCTGAGCTTGCGCTGCTGTGATCCAGGCGGATAGCAAAGGTAAATCCATGAACGACAAAATAGCTGACGAAAAACACCTGTATAAAATGAAAAAGAAAAAGGCCGTGGTAGATGAGCGCATTGCCAGGGCTACCGAAGAGCGCGGTGTATTGATTTTGATGAAGGGCAACGGCAAGGGTAAGAGTTCTTCAGCGCTGGGTACACTGGTGCGTGCGCTCGGGCACGGTCAACGCGCTGCCGTGGTTCAATTCATCAAGGGAAGACAGGAAACCGGCGAATATTTATTTTTCAAGAATCATCCAATGGTTGATTTTCACGTCATGGGTCATGGTTTTACCTGGGAAACCCAGGACAAGCAACAGGATATCGCAGCCGCGCAAAGCGCCTGGAAAATTGCCGAACAAATGTTAGCCAGTGACCGCTACGACCTGCTCGTGTTTGACGAGATGTCATACATGTTCAAGTACGGGTATCTTGATATAGAGCCTGTTGTAAAAGCCTTGCTGGCGCGACCCTCGAAACAAAATGTCATCATTACCGGCCGTACCATGCATCGCGCGCTCGGTGAAATTGCCGATACGGTTAGTAAAATTGAAGATGTCGAACATGCTTTTCGAAAAGGCGTGAAGGCGCAGCCTGGCATCGAATGGTAGCAAGGACTGAATCCAGTTGTCCGGCGCTGTTTTTTTGCGCGCCCGCCTCGGGGCAGGGCAAGACAACGATTACCGCCGGTATTGCTCGATACCATCGAAACCAGGGTCGGGATGTGCGAGTTTTCAAAACTGGCCCGGATTATCTGGATCCTCTCATTCTAGAACGCGCTTCCGGCCACCCTGTTACCCAGCTAGATTTGTGGATGGTCGGTGAGGCGGAGTGCAAGCGCATACTTTATCAGGCCGCGAGCGAAGCCGATCTTATTCTAATCGAGGGTGTCATGGGCATGTTTGATGGCAACCCCAGCGGTGCCGACATGGCCGAGTTCTTTGGTATCCCGGTGGCGATTGTGATCGATGCGCGTTCGATGGCGCAAACGTTTGGCGCCATCGCCCTCGGACTGGCGTGCCACCGACCACAGTTAAGTATTGCGGGCGTGATCGCAAATGCGCTCGGCAGTGAACGACACCAGCAGCTTATATCCGAAGCAATGCCGGAAAGCGTGAAATTACTGGGTTGTGTTCGCCGTCACCCGGAAGCCTCACTTCCAGAAAGACATCTCGGCCTGGTCCATCCCCACGAAGTCGATGATATCGAAGAGCGGTTGGACGCCCTCGCTGATATCATGAAGCAGTCGGGGCTTACCGATCTGCCTGCCGAGGTTTGCTTCGAAGATGGAGTGGCAACCAGTCCTGATACCTTACTTGCGGGTCTCAGCATTGGGATTGCAAAAGATGACGCGTTTAGCTTCATTTATGCGGCCAATATTAGTTTGCTTGAAAAAATGGGCGCGAACTGCAAGTATTTCTCACCCATAAATGATCATGAATTACCGCAAGTAGATGCACTCTGGTTACCCGGAGGTTATCCCGAACTACATCACCAGGCCCTGGCTGCCAACACGAGCATGCGCGACCAAATTAGAGAATTCTACCAGCAAGGTAAAAAGATACTGGCCGAATGTGGCGGCATGCTATACCTGATGGATACACTGACCGATGTCGATGGTAATACTGCGGATATGGTCGGACTCATGCCGGGGCAGGGCATTATGCGAGAGCGAGGCGGTTGTCAGGGTATGCAATATGCCCCGCTTCCCGAGGGCGAAATTCGCGCCCACGCGCATCATCGAACTCGATGCGAAAATACCATGGAGCCAGTTTCGCATGGCAGGCGCTTACGCCATCCGGCACCCGGGGAGCCGATTTATCAAGATGCAAACCTGACCGCGAGTTACCTGCATTTCTACTTTCCGTCAAATCCTGAAGCGATAGCCAGGCTGTTGTCCTAGAGTCTCATCCTGGCCGATCCAAATCAATTGCACGCGAGCTTGATTCAGATATTCGAGCGCTATTTATCGGGCCAGGCTGAAGCAATAGAATCGATCGATAATTTCGGAAAATCGTTTAAGACCACGGCGTTTGGTTGGCAATTCGAGCTTCCCGACTTGCACCAGTTTTGTCGTCAAAGTGCGCCGGAATTAGCGGAACTCGAGTATCAGAAATTCAGGCAAATGCTATATCACAACCCCACTAATCAAATACTTTCCAGCAGTGGCGGCAGATTCGAGCTTGTGGAAGACCGGGGACATATCGACCGCAATCGCTACGCGTTAATAGTTACAAATTAATTCTTGCGCAATAACGTCAAAGCGTCGGCTCTTTTAATGAGACATCGAGCAGGGTTTGTTGCAGGTCATCGCCGAGGCCCAGGCTGGTAGTAGACATTAAGCGCCCCTGGTTTTGGTTATCATTTTTCCATGAGATAATGCATTCTATCGCCATGCAGGCTTGCTTTCATCTTCATCGGCAATTATCTTCAGGCACAGATTTTCGAAAAATCAATATTCAGGACAGGAAACAGATTTATGGCAAAGTGGCATAAAGGCATTGTAGTCGAGAACCGGCGTTGGACCGATGGCCTCACATCGTTGAAAATTAATGCACCTCTGGGGCAGTTTGAAGCTGGACAGTTTGTTCGCGTAGGTCTTGAAATTGATGACGAAATCGTGGCCAGGCCTTACTCCCTGGTTAACGCCCCATGCGAACCAATGCTCGAAATTTTATTCAACGTCGTCCCGGAGGGGCCCTTGTCACCACGCCTTTTTGAACTGCAAAAAGGAGACGAAGTTCTGGTGGCGACGAATCCGGCGGGATTCCTGACCGTTAGCGAAGTTCCTGAAGTTAGCAATTTGTGGATGTTGGCGACAGGTACTGCGATAGGGCCTTTCCTCTCTATCCTCAAGGGTACGGAAGTATGGCAACGATTCGAGCGCATAGTCCTTTGTTACTCGGTTCGGACTGAAGCCGAACTTGCCTATGCACAATCGATAGCCGAGTTGACCGAGTTACATTCCGTTCAATTGTGCTTTGTACCGATTATTACCCGAGAAAAAATAGCAGATGCATTGCATATTCGAATTCCCCTGGCTATTACCAGTGGTGAACTGGAAAGTCGCTCCGGGGTATCGTTATCTGCAGACAATTCGCATGTGATGATATGTGGCAGTAAGGAAATGATAGAAGATGTTAGCACGGTGCTTGAGGCGCGGGACATGCGAAAACATCGGCGGCGCGAACCGGGACATTATACGATCGAGAAATATCACTAACCGACTAGTATTTACCTGCTTGCTGGCGCTATCATGCGCGGCTGGAAAGCCTATAATACGTGATTTGAAACTGGCGACAGCTTAGCTATCCACGCCAGCAAACCCTGACACCTACTGCCTTACGAGATAAACAATATGAACGAAGCTCTGACCAATACCGCCTTACTCGAAAAAGACCAGCAACATATGATTCATCCGCTGCATCATGCGGCTGGTCACTCGAGCGGCCGGGTATGGGTTAAGGGGGAGGGGTCTTATTTAATCGATGCTGACGGTAATCGCCTGATCGACGGTTTGTCGAGCCTGTGGAACGTGAATGCGGGGCATGGGCGGGGTGAACTGGCAGACGCGGCTGCGAAACAAATGCGCGAACTGGCTTTTTGTTCGAGTTATGCCGGCAGTTCCAACCGGCCGGCGATTGAACTCGCCGATCGCCTGTCGGGGCTGTGTTATCCAAACATCAATAACTTCTATTTTACTTCGGGCGGCGGTGAGGCGACCGATAGTAATATCAAGCTCGCGCGCTGGTACTGGAAGGCAAAAGGGCAACCAGAGAAGACCAAGGTTATCAGCCGCATCTGGGGTTATCATGGTGTCACTTTCGCGGGCATGTGCGCTACCGGGATTGCCGGTTACTGGGCAATGTTTGAACCCCTGATTCCGGGCTTTAGCCATATCCCGTCACCTGATCCCTACCGCTATCCGATGCCCGCAGACGGTTCCTCACAGGGCA
>QNFD01000012.1 GCA_003645435.1 Gammaproteobacteria bacterium
CCACCCCGAACAGGTCGACAAGGTCATCAAGCGTCATCCGGAAATTTCCAGGGCGCGCCTGGTAATCGACTGGATCGATCAGGCCGATGCAATTACCTTGCAGTGCGAGACTACCAGCGAGGATGAATCACTGATTTCCGCAGTCGTTGAAAGCATCAGGGATATATGCAAACTTCGTGGCGAAGTCGAACTACTGGCAGCCGGCAACCTGCCCAACGATGGCAAGGTGATCGACGATATTCGCGAGTACGATTGACGCTATCGTGCCGCAGCATAAGATAAAAGCTCAGCGCTTCCTGAATGGCGTTCGTGTCATAGATCTGTCTCAATATATCCCCGGCCCTTTCGCGACACGACAGCTTAGCGATCTCGGTGCCGACGTCATTAAAGTCGAGCCGCCTGCTGGTGACCCGATGCGCCAATTTATGCGTCAAGACGATCCTGGGGTTCAGCCTTCCTCTATTTACCGGCACCTTAATCGCGGCAAACGTATCGTCAATCTCGATTTGAAATCGGATGACGGAAAGCGGGTGTTAACCAGGCTAATCGCCGACGCCGATATCCTGCTGGAATCATTCCGCCCCGGGGTACTCGCAAGGCTCGGTTTCGATCGCGAGTCCCTCGATAAAATTAGTCCCCGACTGATACTGTGTTCGCTTTCAGGGTATGGCCAGAACGGCCCGTATCGATTACGCGCCGGCCACGATGTGAATTATAACTCGCTAACATCCATGTCGATCCTGAATGGCACTGCCGATATACCAGTCATTGGCTTTCCGCCTTTGGCCGACCATGCCGGGGCAATGCAGGCCAGCATCGCCATGCTCGCCGCACTACATGCGCGCAATCAACACGATTGCGGCGCTTTTCTCGATATCAGCCTGTTTGAAACCAGCCTATCGTGGCAATACCTGCCGCTACTGGCCGATGGCGTGGAACGCGCGCAAAGCCTGCTCAACGGCGGCGCCGCCTGTTACAACATCTACCAGTGCGGGGATGGTAACTATTTTAGCCTCGGAGCTATCGAGACGCATTTCTGGAAAAACTTTTGCATGGCCTTGCAAGAGCCGGACTGGATAGAGCGACAGTTTGAGACCATGCCGCAGCGGGCGCTTATCGCAGAAGTTAGCCAGCAAATCGGTCGCCATCCCCTGGATTATTGGCACGCATTGCTGGATTCGATCGATTGCTGCTATGCACCGCTGATTGGCGTCGATGAACTTGCAAAAAACCCGCAAATCCAGGCTCGAAAATCTTTGTCAAAATCCGGCCCGAACTACCCGGGATGGATCAATGACGCGGTAGTTGAAATTGATGACCTGGTTGAAATTGAGGATCCAGAATCGCTAGCCTGGATTTAACAGCACCAGGGAAACGATCCTATTTACACAGGCTCAATATTACAAAGGGCCCTGCTCCAGTACCGTATCTACAATAATTTCGATCAATTCAAATTGAGATTCGGCGCTGACATCTTCAAAATAAACCGTACCGGGCCAGGGAGGCTCACTTGATTCATAACCGTTTTTCGCTATGGTATTCGCAACCATCTTAATTGCGTCAACATACTCGCTAGTAATAGTCTTGATCTCCTGTTTCGAGAACTCCAGGTCGGCAATACTGTTGCGGTCGACCTGGGTAGCGCCGATGCCGATAAACAATGGAATGTTATACTTAATCGCCTGCTCTACATAAAAAGAAACGGGAATTCGATCCTCGGCGAGACGAATCACAAAATCAGGGCAGATGCTATTTTTTAATTCAAACAACTCTACCAGGCCAGGCGCATTCAGGTCGGTTTTCCTGGAGCTCCTGCGCCGCGATGACGAAGCCATTGCCTTGTTAGCCTGGGTCACATAGTCACCACGGTAGTTGGCGTCGTAAACACGTTTGCCCCAGGGATTAGCAGCGATTAGCCGCTGGGTTGACCGGATAGCGATATCCTTACAGTTTTTCGGGCCGATAAAAAAAGGCGATCCGGAAGCATCGCTGAGTTCAACCCAGCCGTCGGGGTACTGGTTGAAAAAATGCTCCATCCAGGGCTGGAGGACAGTGTCCGCGAGGTGATCGAGGAATTTGTTAACAAACTCGGGCTCGTTGGTCAGTGCAGCGATTATATGTTCCTGCCCGTAGATATCCGCTGCAAGGCTATAAGGCGCGGTCAAATGCAAAACAGGATTCAACCCGGTTAGACGTGCGTAACAGGCTAAAACCTCATCGAGTAGTTTGGGGATACTCGCGTTCATATCGGGTGTCGCAATATCTTGCCAGTTGTCGGCATTGGCCAGGGGTTTATCCGGATCCGTGCCAGGCGAGTATTGGTCCGAGTAAATCATTTCCTGGCCCAGGGCTTCCGCGGTAAACCCATATACCGGCCAACTGATATAAAGCTTGGGCATACCCAGTAATTTTTGAGTCATCAATGATGTACGCACAAAACGCTCGGGGTCTTCCTTGTAAAATTCTGCAGCGGTCAGGCCGTATAACCGGTGCATTATGGTTAAAGTCATCAGGTCTACCGGACCCGCGACATGAACCGCGTCCTGCGGGGCCTGGCGCATGAAGATCTCGTCGTACTGCCCCTCTATAGTGGCATCGCAAATTTCTTTTAGACGCTCTGTAGCCTGCGCATCGTTTGCTTGCCAGCGAGACAGTAAATGGTTGCCTGCAGGAAATTTCAGTTCTTCGAATGGCATTGTGTGCTGGCCTCTATGCAGGTACTAATGGATGTACTAAACACTGTGCTTTCAACCTCCTAAAACAGCTAAGAGATTATTGTGGCGTTTAAAAGACAGAACTTGATTGCGGGTGGGAAGGAGGGTAAAGCATAAATAATACTAGAACTCTAAAAGTAGACAAATTGCGACCACTTATTTTGTAATAGCGCCAATTAGGCGCAAATATCAGTATAAATGCGGGTTATAGCCGGCAGGTGAAAAACCTGCATGGCGTTAGGCCATGCAGGTAACCCAGAAGAGGAATTTTCGAGACTGCTTCGCTTAGCTTTTCAACCAGATAAATTCTGGCCATTCACAGGCGCCTAGCTGACCCAGCGGTACTCTCGGCATGCCCATGATGTTGCTTGCAATACCATCGTTGATATTGGAGAACGCGGGAATCACCATGCCGCTGCCCTCGTGGATCAGGGTCTGCATTTCACAATAATGTGCGTGTCGCTTGGCCGGATCGGTTTCTGACAGCGATAAACTGAGCAATTCACCCATGCGCTTATTATTCCAGAAAGTATCGTTCCAGGCGGCTCCCGGGGCGAACTGGATCGCCATTTGCGAATTCGCGGTCGGGCGCATGTTCCAGGTGACGACGTTCATCGGCTCTTTCATCCACACCGCACCCCAGTAACCGTCGTTTGGTACTTTCTTCAACTTCAGGTCGAAGCCGATCTTGGCGCAGTTGGCCTGTGCCAGCAGCGACGCGTCTTCGATGCCGGGGGTGACCGGCGCGACGAATAAATCCGCGCTGCTGATACCGGACTTCTTGAAGTAGAACTTGGCCTTGTCCGGGTCGAACTGGCGTTGTGGTAATTCAGAGCACCAGTCAACACCGTGCGCCGGCGAGATCGGCGTGTCGTTGCCAATCGCGCCCCTGCCTTTTAGAATCCGCTTGACGATACGCTCGCGGTCCTGGATATACTGGTAGCCTTTGACAAAGTCGGCATTATTACCCGGCGCGGTATTTTTCAGAATACAGGTGCCGAGTTGCAGTGCGCCCTTGGTAGACAGCAGGGTAACGCCGTCGGCGCTTTCTATTTGCCTGAATGCCTTGGGATCGATCTGTGCAATGAGCTGCATGTCGCCCGCAATCAGAGCATTGACCCGCGCCACCGTATCGGTGATCGCGGTGATTTCGATCGAATCGAGATTCGCGCCTTCCCGCCAGTAGTTTTCGTTACGTTTATGGATCGATTTTACACCGGGTTCGAACGACTCCATGGTGTACGGGCCGGTACCTATCCAGTCGCCCTTGGTGCCGTTTTTGACGATCTTGTTCTGGAACATTCCTAGCAGGACAGTCAGATCGGAATTCGACGTATTCATGATCGCCTTGACTTCGTGCGATCCGACTTTCTTCCATTCCTTGACCGACGCCATGACCGACTTGATGACCGATGTCGAATCCTCAGTGAGGTGACGGTTCATGCTCCAGACGACATCGTCGGCGGTAAATTTCGAACCATCGTGCCACTCGACACCCTTGCGCAGTTTGAAGGTCCACTCGGTAGCGTCGGAATTTGGCTCAAACGAAGTGGCCAGCTCGGGTTGCGGGGTCAGGTCATCAGAATGCTGGATCAGGCTGTTGTAAACCGCGCGACCGCGTGTGTAATCGATCGTCGAAGTAAACTGGGGTGGATCGGTCTGATCGTCGGGCCCATGCAGAGATGCCGCCATACGTACCGAGCCGCCTTTCTTCGGTGTTGCCGCCCTGACTGCACCCGCCTGGGTGAAAAGGTTACCTGCTGTCGCCAGCGTCACTCCGGTCGCTGCCAGCAGGGTGAGCGCTTCGCGCCGGCTCATCCCCCGATTGAGGGCTTTAAATAATTTCTCCCGGTCACTAATATCTAGTTTATCAAGATCTGGGGTCTCGCTTATATCTGTTTTAGTTTTGTCTCGCATGAGTTCCTCCTGCTATTAGGAATAGCTTATTAATATTGTCATGATATCGGAAAAATAGTTTTTTTTACGAAGATCGTGCCGTGGGTCATTACTTCACCCCAGTCATGTATATATAGAATCCGGCCTTTATGCAAGTATCCATATCAAATAATACGGTTTCAAATACTGCAATCTGCCAGAATCCTTTTCAGGAAGGCTGATACTAAGATATAGCTTACAGGCCTTATAGCTTTAAATGCTATACAGGTAATTCATTTTATCCTTCGTGAAAAAAGCCTGGGTGCATTTCCAGTGCAGGTGGGAATTACTTATTTCGGAAAGCTAGCCCGCAAGTCAAAAAATCCCTGCATGGCGATATGCCATGCAGGTAACCCAATAGAGGAGTTTTTGAGATTGCTTAGCTTTCCAACCAGATAAATTCTGGCCATTCGGATGCACCAAGCTGACCTAGCGGCACAGTCGGCATACCTTTTATATTATTAGCGATACCGTCGTTGATGTTGGAGAACGCTGGAATAACCATGCCACTGCCTTCATGGATCAGGGTCTGCATTTCACAATAATGCGCGTGACGCTTGGCCGGATCGGTTTCCGCTAACGACAGGCTCAGCAATTCACCCATACGCTTATCGTTCCAGAAGGTATCGTTCCAGGCGGCGCCGGGCCCGAATTGAATCGCCATCTGAGAATTCGCGGTCGGACGCATATTCCAGGTCACCACGTTCATCGGCTCTTTCATCCATACTGCACCCCAGTAACCATCGTTAGGTACTTTTTTCAGTTTGAGGTCGAAACCTATCTTGGCACAGTTGGCCTGGGCCAACAGGCAGGTGTCTTCGATACCCGGGGTAACCGGTGCGACGTAAAGCTCTGCAGTGCCGATACCGGATTTCTTGAAATGGAACTTGGCTTTGTCCGGATCGAATTCGCGCTGCGGCAGTTCGGAACACCAATCATTACCGTGCGCGAAGGAGATCGGCGTATCGTTACCAATTGAACCCTTACCTTTAAGGACTCGTTTGACAATGCGCTGACGGTCCTGGATGTATTGCATGCCTTTTACAAAATCGGCATTTTCGCCTGGCATGGTATTTTTCAGGATACAAATACCGAGTTGCAATGCAGCAGGTGTTGATAACAAGGTCACACCATCGGCCGATTCGATTTGACGGAAAGCCTTGGGATCGACCGATGAAATCATTTGAACGTCGCCGGCGATCAAAGCATTAACTCGCGCCACCTCATCTGTGATCGCGGTAACTTCTATGACATCGAGGTTTGCACCTTCGCGCCAGTAGTTTTCGTTGCGTTTGGAAATCGATTTAACCCCGGGTTGAAACGACTCCATCGTAAACGGACCAGTTCCAATCCAGTCACCCTTGGTACCATTTTTGACGATCTTGTTCTGGAAAATACCCAGCAAGGTGGGCAAATCTGAATTCGGCGTATTCATGATCGCCTTGACCTCGTGCGAACCGACTTTCTTCCATTCCTTGACCGAGCCCATGACTGATTTGATTACCGAGGTTGAATCCTCGGTGAGGTGACGGTTCATGCTGTAGACCACATCGTCGGCGCCGAACTTGGAACCATCATGAAAATTAACATCTTTACGAAGCTTGAAAGTCCACTCTGTGGCGTCGCCATTCGGCTCGAAGGATTCTGCCAGCTCAGGCTGCGGGGTCAGATCATTAGCATGTTGAATCAGGCTGTTATAGATCATGCGGCCGCGGGTATAATCGATATTGGAGGTAAATTGCGGTGGGTCGAACTGATCGTTCGGTCCGTGCAGATTGGTAGCGTAGCGAACGCTGCCGCCTTTCTTTGGCGTTGCCGCCCTGACTGCGCCCGCCTGGGTGAACAAATTACCCGCTGTCGCCATCGTTACCCCGGTCGCTGCCAGCAGGGTCAGTGCTTCGCGCCGGGTCATCCCCCGATTGAGGGCTTTAAGTAGTTTCTCGCGGTCACCAATATCTAGATTATCCAGATCAGGCGTTTCACTTATGTTTGTTTTAGTTTTGTCTCGCATGGTTTCCTCCTGCTATCAGTAATGAATAGCTTATTAAAATTGTCGTGATATCGAAAAAAAATATTTGCGAAGATCAGGTCATCGACTGTTACTTCACATCCGTCATGTATATATAGTATCTATCCTTTATGCAAGTACCCTTATTAAATTTATGGTTTCAAATGCTGCAATCTACTTGAATATTTTTCAGGTAAGGTGAGATAAAATTCTGATTCAACTAGCTGCAGCCTGCTTTATCTGCTCTTTTCGACGAGCCACATAGGCTTCGAGCGCCTCCTTCCTGGCGGGATCTAACACCGGTTGCTGGTAATTATTTAACATTTCTTTCCAGGCATGATGCGCCCGTGTTGCGGTGTCCTGCGCGCCCCGATCGACCCAGTTTTCATAATTGGACCAGTCAGAAATCAGGGGGCTATAGAATGCGGTCTGGTAGCGCTCCAGGGTGTGGGCGGCACCGAAGAAATGCCCCCCTGGCCCGACCTCATCAATCGCGTCCAGGCCTAGCGTATCATTGTCCACCGTTATCCCTTGCATCCAGGCGGCCATCATTTCGAGCATTTCAGCGTCGATCAGGAGTTTTTCATAAGACGCCACCAGGCCGCCTTCCAGCCAGCCGGCACCTTGATTCAATACCCCGACATGACCGGTAATCGCTCCCCAAAGTGACATCTGCGACTCGTAAGCCGCCTGTGCGTCTGGCACTTTGGAACTATTCACATTGGAGGATCGCCAGGGCAGCTTGTATCGCCGCGCCATCTGCCCGCTGGCCTGGGCGCCAAGCGTGTACTCGGGGGTACCGAAGGCCGGTGATCCGGTACGCATATCGACATTACAGGCAAAAGATCCGTAAATATAAGGACAGCCGGGACGCACGAGTTGAACCAGTGCGCAGGCGGCAAGCGTTTCGGCATTTTGCAGGGCAAGCGCTCCGGCCATGGTAGCAGGGGCCATTGCACCGGCCAGCGCAAACGGGGTTACACAGATTGGCTGCGCGGCGCGTGCAAATTCAATGATGCCCTGCGTGATTTCGGAATCCAAAACCAGTGGTGTATTGGTGTTGGTATTAACGAAGAAAACCGGGTCAGCCGCCAGTGCTTCATCGTCCTCGCCATGCAGAATTTTTGCCATTTCGAGCGCGTCCCGGGCACGTTCGGCGCCAACGGAAAGTGGTTTCCAGGGCTTGTCCGTGAGCGTGCAACAGGCAAGATAAAAGTCGAGGTGCCGGGTCGATGCGGGTAAATCACTCGGATCGATCGAACAGCCACCTTCGATATGGACAATGTTCAACATCTGCGTCAGGCGAATAAAATCGCACATATCGGCATAGTTACCACTGCGCCGTCCCCTCTCCAGATCCGAGACGAAGGGTGGTCCACCGACGGCGGCAAAAGCCAGGTAGCCTTCACCCATTACCACGCGTTTGTTCGGGTCAATGCCGCGAATCGTTGCACGTGGCGGGGCTTTATGGATGAGCTCAAGCAGACCTTCACGATCAAACAAAACCTGGTGGCTCTCCTCGTTTACACTGAAACCGCCAGCCTTGAGAATAGCGCGAGCGCCCGCATCCATGATGCGCATGCCATTTTGCTCGAGAATGCTCATGGAAGCGCTATGAATCTGCTCCACCTGGTCTTCACTCAGAACCTCGACAGGAGCAAATGGATTCTTAAGCTGGGTATAGGGTGCTCGATTGTCACGCGGCCCATGTGATTTACGGGCACGGCGCCTGGGTCGCCTTGTCAAGAGTTTGTCTCCTTAATAGCTACAGGCTTCCATCATGCCTGCGGTCGGTTGCTGCGCAAATGAAATCGTTTCATCAGACATGACGCACCGTTCGGGTTGACAGCCACGGCCTCGATTAACTAGGATTCACGGGTTCCAGGTTAGAAAAGTTGTCCTTCATAGTTATGAATCGAAAATTACCACCCTTTGCCGCCATTCGCGCCTTTGAAGCAGCCGCACGGCTCGGTTCCATGCAGAGCGCATCGGAGGAACTGTATCTTACCCCCTCGGCTATCAGCCACCAGGTTAAAGCCCTGGAGGTATTCATTGGCGCGGCACTGTTTGAACGCAAACCGGGCAGATTGACACTCACAGCAGTCGGAACCACTTACCAGAATGACCTGCGTGAATCGCTAAACCTGATCGAAGCCGCAACTGAACGAGCCTCGCGCAGAGGCGAAACCGACCATATCACGGTACATATGTTCAACTCTCTTGCGGAACTGTGGTTTGTACCGATGCTGAAAGATTTTCACGACGAATATCCAGACATGCAAATTTCGGTAATTTGCGAACCGGTAGGCGCGGATTTTGCCAGCGGCATCGCCGATATATCCGTGGTTTACGACCGCATCCGCAGCGATGGCGAAGACAGGTTGCTTTTCATCGATGAGATAACGCCCTGTTGTTCTGAGCAGTTTCTAAAGGATCACGGCCCGTTTGAAACACTCGAGTCGATTATTGATCTACCATTGATCTGGTGCGAATCCGATCCCGATGAATGGCTTAGCTGGTTTGAGCATGCCGGCCTCGGAGACGTCGAACCTCATCGCTGGATCAGTTTTGACCAAAGAGCACGCGCACTTCAGGCCGCGCGTGAAGGTCTTGGATTTGCCATGGCGCGGCGGCCCTATATGGAACTGGATCCCTATCGGACACAATTGATACAACCGCTTGAACTGGTTGCGCCAACCGGGTGCGCGTATTATGTCGACGTACCACAGCGTGCCGAGCACCTGGCCAAAATCAAGATTTTTAAGAACTGGCTGATGCGGGTCAGCCGCTCGCTATTCCCGTCAGCAGCAATCTTTCCGGGCGATGCTCAGCCTCATTAATATCCCATTCGAGTACTGCTAGTCCGCGCAGGAACCTGCAATTGCTTTGCAGACTAAATGCTTTCATGCGACGCGAATTATTTTTGATTGCGCCACTAACCCGGCTACGAGAAGCTTCGAGGCAAATCGATGATCTAGCAGGAGTAATCAATGGTTCAGCATACTCGCGTTGCCGTAATTGGCGGCGGCGTAACCGGATGCAGCATCCTCTATCACCTTGCCAGGGTGGGCTGGACCGATATCACGCTTATCGAGCGCTCGGAATTAACTTCCGGCTCGACATGGCATGCGGCCGGCAATCTATTCACCCTGACAACACCATCGAATGCCCAGCGCCTGCATCTCTATACACTCGAATTGTATGAAACGCTTGAGCGCGAGACTGGCCAGTCGATCGGTTACCACCCGACCGGTGGTTTGCATCTGGCTGCCTCCAGCGAAGAGATCGACACATTAACGGTGTTACGCGCGCAAGGGCGGCGAAACGGAATCGAGACCGACTGGATGGATCTCGCCGAGGTGAAGCGGATCGCGCCAATTGTGGATACGAGTACATTGAAAGCGGTTCTGTGGGAGCCGGGTAAGGGGCATATCGATCCATCGTCGGTTACCAACGCCCTGGCCAATGCCGCACGCGCATGCGGGGCCACTATTTTACGCCACTGCCCGGTTACCGCGATGAGACAACAGGCGAATGGAGGCTGGAGGCTTGAGACCGACAAAGGCGTTATCGAGGCAGATATAGTCGTTAATGCGGCTGGCCTGTGGGCGCGGGAGGTGGCGGCACTGGCGGGCATTAGACTGCCGCTGGCACCGGTTGAACATCAGTACCTGGTTACCGAATCAATTCCCGAAATTATGGAACTCGAACAGGAACTTCCGACAATCAGCGAGGGTGAGTACGGGTTTTACTCTCGCCAGGAAGGAGATGGGTTGCTGCTTGGCGCCTACGAAGATGAATGCAGGCATTGGGCACTCGATGGCACACCGCTCGATTTTGGCCATGAATTGCTGCAGGACGATATTTCGCGCCTGGAAGAAAAACTGGCAGCGGTCTGCAAGCGTATGCCGCCGCTCGAAAATGCCGGAATCAAACGTGTCGTCAATGGGCCGATTATGTTTTCACCAGATCTTGGTCCGCTCATCGGTCCTCATCCGGATTTGAAAAACTACTTCTGCGCGGTCGGGGTGATGACGGGTTTTAACCAGGCGGGCGGCATCGGCAAGGTACTGAGCGAGTGGATAATCGAGGGCGAACCAGAACTCGATGTAAGCTTCTGGGACGTGGCGCGCTTTGAATCCTGGGCGGGCCGCCGTTATACCTTCGAACGCACCAAATATTACTACGAGCATCGAGACGAGTGGCCCTACCCGCACAGGGAATGCCCGGCCGGCCGAGAAGCGCGCACTTTCCCAACCTACGACCTGCAACAGTCACTGGGCGCGGTGTTCGGCGTATCCAGTGGTTGGGAAACACCACTGTGGTACCCAAAGGAGGATGACAGCCCTTACGACATTTATAGCTGGCGCAGGCAAAACTGGTTCAGGACGGTAGGTGACGAATGTCGTACCGTACGTCAGACAGCCGGCCTTTTTGAAATCTCCACCTTTGCCAAATACCGGGTCACCGGCGCCAAAGCCGAAGCGGCACTGGACCGGTTGCTTGCGGGTCGACTGCCACGCGAGTCCGGGCGTATGGCCCTGTGTCCAATGTTATCGCCGCGGGGGCGGCTGATCGGAGATTTTAGCGTGGGCCGACTCGCGAATGACAGCTTCCTGCTGTTCGGATCCGGCGCGATGCACGGGATCCACTTGCGCTGGTTCCAGCAGGAACTCGCTGGCCAGGGCGTGCAGCTGGACGACTTGACCTCGGACTGGGCAGGCTTGATGGTGTGTGGACCGAATGCCGCTGCGATTGTTGGCGAAGCGATGGCCGAAGGTCCCAAACCCGCCGCTATGCCTTTCATGAGCCTGGCGCATGCCGATTTTCATGCGGCACCCCAGGCAATAGTCGCGCGCCTGTCATTTACCGGTGAAAGCGGTTTCGAGATCTATACACCGATGGCATTTCATCGCAGCTTGTTCGCCGACCTGCTGCATCGGGGCGCCGGGTTTGACCTGCGACCAGTTGGCGGACGCGCATTGATGGAATTACGCCTGGAGAAGAGCTTTCCGGCCTGGGGACTCGACCTGAGCGCGGACTATGGCCCGGCGGAGACCGGCCTGTCTCGCTTCGTCGACTGGGACAAGGCTGATTTCATCGGTAAACAGGCAGCGCTGGTAGTGCGTAATGAAGGCCCGCGAGAAATCCTGACTACCCTTGTTGTCGATGCAAAAGACGTCGATTGTGCCGGCGGGGAGCCGGTGTTTCAGTCCGGCGAGTATATAGGTTACGTCTCCTCCGGTGGCTTCGGCCACACGGTCAACGAGAGCATTGCCCTCGCGTATCTGCCGCCGGATTCGGTAATCGATGGCGCTAACTTCGATGTCGAAATCCTCGGCGAACGAAGGAGCGCGCGCTTATCCACCAGGCCGCGTTTCGACCCTGAGGGCAAACGAATGCGTAGTTAGCCCGTTACGCCGTCAACCATTCCGTTTGAAAACGATTTGCTGGATATTTATAAAAGATCCCTTTTTAGAATATCGGCTAATGCCCAGGCGTAGATAATTTCTGTCAGTTCACTCTAATATTTCTGAAGTATCCTTTTGTACCTAAGCTGATTGAAGACTTTCGCGGCAGTCACTCGTCCTAGCCCACATTGAACTTATTGAGTAACTGAAAATGGGGTCTTGTTATTTGCGTGCTTCGGATGTGTTACCTTCGGATGTGTTACCTTCGAATGCGTTAGCCGGTGGAATTCTCGGAATGGGTAAGATTTTGACCGAAAAGGAACAACAGATGGAAGAGTTGGCACGAGCTTTTTCTTAGACGGGATAACCGTAAAATAATATACACAGGGGCGGTGGCACAACGAATGTTTACCAATTTCCACCAAAGCCTTCGTCGCAGCAATTCGATAAAATGGATAATTTGTTTTTTCTATTTAGTTGCCATGGATGCACCGGGCAATCCTGTGGAATTGACACTTGAAGATTATGCCAAAAAGCCCTTTGGTAATATCATTTTTCTCAGGCATGCTTTTGCGCCAGGAATGGATGCGAATGGGCAGCCCGCTGAATTCAAAATCGATGACTGTTCGACCCAGCGTAATCTGGATTCTACCGGGGTGGCGCAAGCAACCGCAATAGGCAATAAATTTATTGCTAATGGCATCAAATTTGCCAATATTTACTCCAGCCAATGGTGCCGCTGCCTGGAGACGGCACAGCTACTCAATCTTGGTAAGGTTACTCAGGAAACCTCGTTAAACTCAGGTTTCAGGGAACTATTTAAACTGGAAGAATCACTTGCAAGTTTAAGAAAAAACCTGGAATCATTGAAGGGCGAGGAAAAGCTAATACTAATGATTACTCACCGTCGCGTAATCTCAGCCATAACGGGAATTAGTGTAAAAAGTGGTGGTGCTGTTGCTTATGACACAAAGACCAAAAAATCCAAAATAGTTTTGATTGAATGATGAAACGGTGTTCGATAAACAGGGGTTTTAACCGACCTGCTAGCTAGCCTGTCATTTGCGCAGGTAGCCAGGTTGCTATCCCGGGAAAGGCGGTGAGCAGTATTATCGCGGTCAACAATAACAAGAAGAAGGGTAAGGCAAAACGCGCGATGGTTAAAATATTGATTTTTGTGAGGCCCTGAATTACGAACAGGTTAAAACCTACCGGGGGCGTTATTTGTGACATTTCAACCACGAGCACGACGTAAATACCGAACCACAGTAAATCTATGCCGGTGCGTTCGATCATCGGCAAAACGATGGACGTGGTTAAAACAACTATCGAAATGCCGTCAAGAAAAAACCCGAGTAACATAAAAAATAATGTCAGCACCACGATTAACATGACCGGTGAAAGCCCCATTACCGAGATCTGTTCTGCCAGCAGGCGGGGTATCCCGGTGAACCCCATCGCCAGGCTCAGAAACGCGGCACCGGCTATTATGAAGGTGATCATGCAAGAGGTACGGGTGGCGCCCATAAGGCTCGACATAAAGGTTTCTTTAGTCAGGTTGCCGGTTACAAAAGATAAAAATAATGATCCAAATACACCGAGCGCGGCTGCCTCGGTTGCGGTTGCCCAGCCGGCGTAGATTGAACCCAGTACGAACAGTATCAGCCCCATCACCGGGAACAGACGCCTTGTCATGTAGAGCTTTTGCCTGAAAGGTAAATCAGGCGAGTCGTCTTCGGGTATTTTTTCGGCATTTATAATCGACCAGATCGCGGTATAACCCATGAACAGGATTACCAGCATCGCGCCCGGTATGACGCCCGCGATGAACAGGCGTGCGATGGATACTTCGGCTGAAACACCGTACACAATCAGAATGATGGATGGCGGAATCAGGAAACCCAGCGTACCCGAACCCGCCAGCGTGCCGATCATCATTTGTATCGGATATTTCCTCTTTTCCAGTTCCGGGATAGTCATGCGTCCAATGGTCGCGGCCGTCGCAGCCGAGGAACCCGAAACCGCGGCAAATATGGTGCAGCCGAGAATATTGACGTGTAACAAACGTCCGGGAATATTTTTCAGCCAGGGCGCCAGGCCCTGAAACAAATCTTCAGATAGTTTGGTCCGAAATAAGATCTCTCCCATCCAGATGAACAGGGGTAATGCCGCCAGCGTCCAGGTCGCCGATGTGCCCCAGGTGGTGGTTGCGAATATCAGACCGATACTGCTGTTATCGTTTAAAGTCAGCGCGACGAAGGCAACCAGGAATAACGCGGCGGCAACCCAGATACCGCTCAACAGGGCCCCGAATAATACCGCGGTCAGGATGATTACTAAATTGGTGATTTCCATCCGGCTATTCTTCCAGCCTCAGGAAAGTCGGTGTATGCCCCATAAATGAACTTACAATGTCGTCGACCAGGGCAATAAAAAATAATACCGCGCCCAGCGCCATGGGCAGCTGGGGAATCCATATAGGAACCGCGATATATCCCTGTGATAGTTCCTCGAAGATCCATGATTCATACACCAGGTAACAAAGATGGTAAGCACCAAATCCAGCTATTAATGCGAAAATTGAAAGCACAACATACAGCAATTTGCGCTGCAGCGATGAAGGCAGTAAATGAATCAGTAAAGTGATGCGGATATGACCACCGAGTCGAAAGGTATAGGCGAGCGCGAGAAAGGATGCGGCGGCAAGCAGGTAACCGGAAAAATCTTCGGTGGAAGGGATGATTACTCCAAACCAACGGCCGACTATCTGGGTCAGGATCATCACCGTGATCAATACGATACAAACGCCGGCTAATACACCAGCACCTGTATATATGTTATCGAGTATTTTCCGCATCGAAGAAAATGCTTTACCCGTACATTATTGATAATCAGCGAGTATTCTTTCACCCTCGGCGCCGGCCTCTTGCACCCACTCGTCTCCCATGATTTTTCCTATCGCCTGTAAGTCGGATTTTAAACGATCGGTGGGTTCCGCAACCATAATGCCATGTTCGGCGAGCGTTGCCGTTTTGGCGATGGTTTCAGCCTGTGCCATTTCCCAGCCCCGCGCTTCAGCAACCTTCGCTGCCTTTATGAGCGCATCCTGGACCCCGGAATCCAGGCGTTTGAAAGCACGAGCGTTCACTATGACCATATTTTTCGGAATCCATGCCTGGGTATCCGTGTAATCAGTCACATAGTCCCAGGACTGGCTGCTGACACCGGTACTGGGTGAAGTCACCATCGCATTGATGATACCCGTCGAGAAAGCCTGCGGGATTTCAGGCGTTTGCACCGTGGTCGGCGTGGCTTTGAGCAATACCGCGAGACGGGAAGTCGTAGGACTGTAGGCACGCATTTTCAGGCCTTCTAGATCTGCAGCCGATGCTATCGGTTTTTTAGTATAAAACCCCTGCGGCGGCCAGGGCACGGCGTAGAGTAATTTAAGGCCATGTTTTCCGAGCGCTTTTTCTATGCTCGGGCGAGAAGCATCCCACAGATCTTTCGCACTGCTAAAATCCGAAGCCAGGAAAGGAATGTTATCGACTTTAAAAATCGGGTTGTCATTACCTAGCAGACCCATAAACATTTCGCCTATCTGCACCTGCCCGGTCCGTACCGCACGATAAATTTCGGGGTGCTTGATCAGGGAAGCCCCCGAATGAACCACGATTTTCAGTTCTCCATTGGTTTGTTCAGCCACATCGTCGGCGAACTGGCGAACATTTTTTGTATGGTGCACTCCATCGCCATAGGGTGTGGGCATGTCCCACTTGGTTGTAGAAGCATAACTTTCGGCATAACTGCTACCAACCAGCAGGAAAGCACCAATCAGTGCGATAGTGAGTTGTCTAATTAATATCATTTGGTTCCTCCAAAGATGATGTGAATTATTTTTGTGTAATGAAATAGTAAGAACTGCTCGGCAAAAGTCAATTCTTTATAGGAATGGGTTAAAAAATTCACCTCGTCGGCAAGCGTATTGCCGATAATGACTTTGGCGCCAGTAGTCAAATCCCGCGATCAGCGAACACGAAGCCCTTGCTCGAAGCACGCAATTTCGCCATGAGCGAGCGGCGCCCAGCGTTGGTCATCGAGCGGTGCGGTAGCGACGAATGCCTGCCGGCCCTTACCGCCATCGCAGGCGAGCCCTACACAAGGCACAGCGTCGCCATCTCCAGCGTCACGTTCCAGCACGTAAAGCCCGGGGTCGCTCGAAATGTCCTCACCGGGGATGGTGTGCCGGTGCCCATGGGCAAACAGGGTTAGTCCGTCGCTATACAGGAAATTCAGGGCGCCGCGCTCGCGCAGGCGCCGTGCGAAAGACTCTACTACCGAGAATCGCTCGGCTAGTGATGGCACTTGCCGAGACCAGAGTTCTTCGAGTTCGGCAAGCAGCAGGACAAAGAGCCGTTCCGAGTCGGTATCACCCACCGGCTGCAGGTTTGGGCTAACGGCGGAGATCTCCACGTCCGCTATATATCCGTTGTGGGCAAACACATGCGCCCTGCCCGCAATATAACGCAGGAACGGTTGGGTATTTTCCAGGCTAAGCGCGCCGACCGTCGCGCGTCGAACGTGAGAGATGATCTGCCGGCTCGGCGGCGCGTGCTCGGCCAGAAATTTCACCATCGGGCTGTCGACAGCA
The DNA here is from genome assembly GCA_003645435.1 of Gammaproteobacteria bacterium. The sequence goes on from QNFD01000012.1 coordinate 16,720, forward strand.
GGCCCCGGTTCACGAAGTAACAAGACATCACGGTCTGCGAAATAAGCCACGCCCCAACCGTCCGGATTACCGGCCCGACGCGATCCGTGCAGGGCAAAACTCTCCCAGCCAAATCTCAGCCGTATTGGATGCTCAACAGAGACCCCGAGAAGCTCACACATGATCGGCTACTATAATCCGGTTGAATGGAAGCACATCCACAATTAATAAATCTATTATATTTCCCTGGTTTCGGGTAACGGCCGCGCGGGAAAAACCTTACTCAAAAACAACCGTGTCGCTTTCGTATTCTTGTCGTAATCATCCGGACCTGGATTGAGATGCGATTCAACCCATATACCAAACATCA
>QNFD01000013.1 GCA_003645435.1 Gammaproteobacteria bacterium
AACGATTGAAGAACAATTCCGGCGCATGGCCTTCAATATTATTGGGCGTAACCAGGATGACCATGTAAAAAATATTGCCTTTTTGATGGATAAATCAGGCAACTGGTCGCTATCCCCGGCTTTTGATATGACCTACAGCTACAACCCGCAAGGTGACTGGACGAGCCGACACCAGATGTCACTCAATGGCAAACGCGATGATTTCACGCTTGATGACTTCAAAGCCTGTGCAAAAAATGCATCCATGAAGCGTGGCAGAGCTGAAGAAATAATTGAGCAAGTGCAGGCTGCTGTTTTACAGTGGAAGCTTTTCGCCGATGAATCAGGTGTGCCGCCGGAAATTGCTGCCGGCATTGCTAAAGCGCAGCGTACAGATATTTTGAAGTAAAGCTCTTTGTGCTTATCTGTCGCAGACCTGTGATCGGGTCAAGTCGGCCAGATCGGTTCTCTCTATCCTGATTTCCGAATTACGATTCACGCCTTGCTCACAATCAGGGAGGCATTGACACCGCCAAATCCAAGCCCGTTACATAACGCATGTTGTACCTCTTGCTGTATGGACTGGTTGGGCACCAGGTTAAGATCCGAGAATTCCTGGTCTGGCGCATCAAGGTTCAGCGTCGGTGGCAGTTTGTCATCGCGGGCCGCAAGGATAGAAAAAATACTTTCCACACCACCCGCCGCACCCAGCAAGTGGCCGGTAGCGGATTTAGTGGAAGAGACGGGGATTTCTGCAAGATGTTCCGAGAAAACGTTCCTTAACGCAGCCACTTCAGACTTATCGCCGCCGGGCGTGGCGGTCGCGTGGGCATTGATATAACCGATTTCCTCCGGTGCAAGCCCGGCTTTCGAAAGCGCAATACGCATAGCGGCCGCTCCGCCTGAACCGTCCTCGGGACCGGAAGTAATGTGACAGGCGTCGGCACTGGTGCCGTAACCGCTTAAAATTGCAAGCGGGGTGGCGCCTCGCTCAAGTGCATGTTCCAACTCTTCAATCACCAGTAATCCCGCGCCTTCTCCCATAACGAAGCCGTCGCGTTCCCGGTCAAACGGGCGCGATGCTTTCTCGGGATCATCGTTACGCGTTGAGAGGGCGCGTAAAGCGTGAAAACTGGCCAGTGCGAGAGGATCGATGCAAGCCTCGGTTCCGCCTACGAGGGCCACTTTGGCTTCACCACTGTGAATCATCCTCATGCCATCTCCAATGGCCTGAATTCCTGCAGCACATGCGGTGATCGGACAGCCAAGCGGTCCCCTGAATTTATATCGAATCGATAAGTTACCGGCGGCCATGTTGGCCAGGAAAGCCGGGGCGGTAAACGGAGACAGACGTTTGTAACCCTTCGTATCGAGTGTCTTCTGGGCCGCGGTGATTGTTGGAAATCCACCAATGCCGGTAGCAATGATGGTGGCTGTCGCCATTTGATCAGCCTCGCTGGCGGGAAACCAGTTTGCCTGGGAAAGCGCTTCCTCGGCTGCGGCGAGTGCATACAGAGTGAACAGATCTATCTTTTTTTGATCTTTAGGCGAGACAATTGCGGCGTGATCGAGTCCGGCCGACTCGTCTTGCAGATGATCTGGAACCAGCCCCGCTATGCGGATCGGAAAATCATCAACCGGAAATCGGTCGATGGGAACAATACCGCTTTGGCCGTCGATTAATCGACGCCAAACCTGGTCCACACCACAGCCTAGCGGACTCACAATACCCATACCGGTGACTACTATTTTTGATCTCACTATCGGCCCTTACAAAGCATTTTATTTAGATACATTCATACACTATTCCAGTGTAATATATGATCAAGATAATTTTTTGAATAAGCCTGAGAAATGTTTACTCTCAGCCGGAGCGGGGCATGCCCTATTCACCTGATCATAAATCTAAGTCTAAAGAACGTATTTTAGCATCTGCCACGGAACTTTTTTGCCGTTTTGGGTTTGATAAGGTATCAATCAACCAGGTCATGAAACTGGCAAGGTTGACGCACGGGGCATTTTATGCCCATTTTGAGTCGAAAGAAGCGCTGTATAAGGCTTCATTTCTTAAGACTCTAAAAGGCAGTAGTGCCTGCCGGCTCGCCAAGGCGCCACTTTCAATCAATCACCTGACCCAACTTGTCAGTAATTTGCTGAATTTGCGCACCTTATCCGGACAAAATCGTCCCTCTCCTGAAAATTTCTTATTTAATGAAATCGGTAGCGATAGTGTCGAAATCAGGACCCTTTATGAAAAATCCTATGTCAGTATTTTAAAGTTAGTTGAAAACCGCATCGTAGCGCTGGGTAAACTCAAAAAAGTTCCTGTTGTGATAAATCGGTCGAGTGCGGCTGAGAAGTCCCGAGCAATCCTGACGTCGTTAGTCGGAGCAGTTGCCATTTCCAGGAGTATCCAAAGCGATGAGGAGATCAGTAGAGTCCTGACCGCTGCACAGAACCAGATTTTGACCATGCTGGGCGTCGGCGAACTGGCCTTAAGCTATTCCTCTCCTAACCCTAAAGATACACTTCAATTATAGCGACTGACTGATTGGAATTAGGTGTAGGATGGGTGCAACCCATCACCACGGCTAAGGAAATGTATCTCCAAATCGGGGGCGTAAATACGATTCAATGCAATGGCCGCTCTCCGGTGCGCCGGACCGGCACATCCCTGTGCTACGCGGCACCGGCACTTCCGTGTGCAATGCCCTTCGGTTATTGCACCCTACGTAATAAAAAAGCCAGCGTGATAGCTGGCTTTTTTTACAATAAATATTAGAACTAGCTTACTCTTCTTCCACCTCTGGGCGATCGACTAACTCAATATAAGCCATTGGCGCCTTGTCACCTGTGCGAAAGCCGCATTTCAGGATACGCGTGTAACCACCGGGACGCTCCTTATATCTTGGTCCCAGATCGGCGAACAGCTTGCCTACCATCTGCTTATCGCGGATACGGTTGAAAGCGATGCGTCGATTGGCGACATTATCTTCCTTCGCCAGCGTGATCAGCGGCTCGGCTACACGACGCAGTTCTTTGGCCTTCGGCAAGGTAGTTTTGATCACTTCGTGGTCGAACAGAGACGCCGCCATGTTCTTGAACATTGCCTTTCGATGGGAGCTATTGCGGTTAAGTTGTCTGCCGCTATTACGATGACGCATTTTCTAAACCTCTTTTAACTCGCTAACTTGGTGTCATTTTCGATACTGGCGGGTGGCCAGTTTTCCAGCCGCATACCCAGCGACAGGCTATATGATGCCAGCACGTCTTTGATTTCAGTCAGCGATTTTTTACCTAAATTTGGTGTCTTAAGCAATTCAACCTCGGTACGCTGAATTAAGTCGCCGATATAATATATGTTTTCCGCCTTCAGACAATTGGCTGAACGCACGGTCAACTCCAGGTCGTCAACTGGACGCAACAAGATTGGATCGATCAACGATTCCGGCTCAACTTCTTCTTCCTCATCCGATCCTTCCAGATTGACGAATACCGACAGTTGATCCTTTAAAATGCTGCCGGCGATACGAATCGCCTCTTCCGGATCAATTGAACCATTGGTTTCGATATCAATGATCAACTTATCCAGGTCGGTACGCTGTTCAACCCGTGCCGTTTCAACACTATAGGCAATCTTGCGTACCGGAGAAAAAGAAGCATCCAGTTGCAGGTGGCCCAACGCAGCGTCTTCTTCGGAAATCTGACGTGTATTTGCCGCCTGATAACCACGGCCTTTCATCACGTGCAATGACATATTGAGTTTTATACCCTTGGTCAGGGTCGCAATAACATAATCCGGGTCGACAACTTCGATATCGTGGTCGAGCTGAATATCACCCGCGGTAACCAGACCAGGGCCTTTCTTGCTAATCGTCAGGGTAGCTTCGTCACGCGCGTGCATGGTGATACCAACCCCTTTCAAATTCAGCATGATATCGATAACGTCTTCCTGTACGCCGTCGATAGTAGTGTATTCGTGCAACACGCCATCGATACTGAAATCAACGATGGCACAACCTGGAATCGAGGACAGCAGGATTCTGCGCAGGGCATTGCCGAGCGTATGACCAAAACCTCGCTCTAGCGGCTCGATAGATACCTTGGCATGATAGGTTTGCTGCTCTTCGACCTTAACTTGTTTCGGTTTCAGCAAATCAGAAAACATTTTTGTTGACATAAAACGACTCGTTAATTATTTAGAGTAAAGTTCAACGACTAACTGTTCGTTGATATCCGGTGGTAACTCGCTACGCAGCGGAAAGGCTTTAAAGGTGCCTTCAAACTGACTGTGGTTAACATCAATCCAGTCAGGAAAACCGATTTGTTCGGCGAGTGACATGGATTCTACGATGCGCGCCTGTTTTCGTGATTTCTCGCGCACACTGACCACATCTGCAGGTCTAACCACATAAGACGCTACATTGACAATTTTTCCGTTAACCATGATCGCCTTGTGGCTTACTAGTTGTCGTGCTTCGGCGCGAGTGGAGCCAAAGCCCATACGATAGACAACATTATCGAGACGAGCCTCTAGCAACTGCAGCAGGTTTTCACCTGTTGACCCTTTCAGGCGCGATGCTTCCTGATAATAATTTCTGAACTGTTTTTCCAGCACACCATAGATCCTTCTCAGCTTTTGCTTTTCGCGCAACTGCAGGCCATAGTCAGACACTCTGGGACGACGTGTGCCAGCGCCATGCATTCCTGGAGGATTATCGATCTTGCACTTGGTATCAACCGCACGACGTGAAGACTTGAGACTCAGATCCGCGCCTTCACGGCGCATCAACTTACATTTGGGTCCAATATATTTAGCCATTCTTAATCTAACCTGTTCCTAATTTAATCTGTTCTTAATCTAACCAATAAATTCAGCCTACACACGGCGTTTCTTGGGTGGGCGACAACCGTTATGCGGAATCGGCGTGACATCGTCGATACGGGAAATTTTAAAGCCGATCGCGTTCAGCGCTCGCACCGCAGAATCGCGTCCAGGACCAGGACCTTTGACCATCACTTCGAGGTTTTTCATGCCCATTTCCTGCGCAGCCTGGCCCGCTCTTTCTGCTGCTACCTGTGCAGCAAACGGCGTACTTTTACGAGAACCACGAAAACCCGAGCCGCCGGCAGTCGCCCATGTAAGCGCGTTTCCCTGGCGATCGCTGATCGTCACAATCGTGTTATTGAAGGTAGCATGAATATGTGCAACGCCATCGGAAACCGTGCGTTTTACCTTCTTCTTGGTACGGGGATTATCAGCCATATCTTGTTTCGCCTATCTTTTAAGCGGGCGTCTTGGGCCCTTACGAGTACGTGCGTTAGTTTTTGTCCTTTGACCGCGTAACGGAAGTCCGCGACGATGACGAATACCACGGTTTGTTCCCAAATCCATCAAACGTTTGATATTCATTGAGATTTCGTGACGCAAATCGCCTTCTGTGGTTAAACCATCAACCAGGGCACGAATCGCCTCCAGTTGGTCTTCGCCCAGGTCACGAACCCTGGTTTCCGGGTTGATTCCGGTCTCGCTACAGATTGTTGCAGAGCGCGTTGCGCCAATGCCGAAGATTGCCTGCAAGGCAATTACTGTATGCTTGTTATCCGGTATATTTACACCTGCAATACGAGCCATGAAAACTGATACTCCTAAACTAAACGCGAATTAAGCGGGCGCAGATTTTAGCTGCGACCTCACTAATAATCAACAATTTAAATCAACGATTTAATATCATTAAACAAATATTTTGTGCCAAAAAGCAATCTAGCCCTGACGCTGCTTGTGGCGCGGGTCCTGACAAATAACTCGAACCGCACCATTGCGGCGAATTATCTTGCAGTTTTTACACATCTTTTTAACGGAAGCTCTCACTTTCATAACTTTACCTGTACCCGGGTATGCGTTCTAGCGAACGGTGCCAGCACCACCATATCCTTTAAAATTAGATTTTTTCATGAGGCCATCGTATTGATGACTCATCAGATGCGCCTGCACCTGCGACATGAAATCCATTGTTACAACAACGATGATGAGCAACGATGTACCACCGAAATAAAATGGTACATTCCAGAACAAAATCAAAAACTCTGGCAGCAAACATACGCCGGTAATATACATCGCGCCAACCAGGGTCAATCTTGACATGACGCCATCAATATAGTTTGCGGTTTGATTACCCGGTCTGATGCCAGGAATAAAAGCGCCTGATTTCTTTAAATTTTCAGCGGTTTCTTTCGAATTAAATACCAGCGCGGTATAGAAGAAACAAAAGAATATAATCGCCGCCGCATAAAACATGACATATAGCGGTTGACCAGGTGACAGGGTCGCCGACAAATCCTGCAACCAGCGCATACCTTCAGCCTGTCCGAACCAGCTGCCCAGGGTGGCTGGAAATAAAATAATACTGGAAGCAAATATTGGCGGGATAACGCCAGCCATGTTCAGCTTTAACGGCAAATGGCTGCTTTGCGCCGCGTACATTTTTCGCCCTTGCTGACGTTTCGCATAGTTAACCGTGATACGGCGTTGCCCGCGCTCGACGAAGACGACAAAATAAGTCACCGCGATAACGCCGACGAACAGGCCGAGGATAATCAGTGAATTCAATTCACCGGTTCTCACCAGCTCGAAGGTACTGCCAATCGCAGTCGGTAATCCAGCGACGATACCGGCAAAAATCAACATCGAAATACCGTTGCCGACACCACGTTCAGTGATCTGCTCGCCCAGCCACATTAAAAACATGGTTCCCGTTACCAGGGTTACCGCCGCGGTAAATATAAAGGATGGTCCGGGATTAACGACCAGGGCCGCGCCACCGCCACCACTTTGTCCAGACAGGGCGACAGAAATACCGATCGATTGAAAAGTCGCCAGCACAACGGTGCCGTATCGGGTGTACTGGGTGATCTTGCGACGACCCGATTCACCTTCTTTTTTCAGCTGTACCAGGGTCGGCACCGCAACAGTCATCAGCTGCATGATGATCGAAGCCGATATATAGGGCATCACGCCCAGAGCGAAGATCGACATGCGCTCCAGCGCGCCGCCCGAGAACATATTAAACATACCCAGTATGCCGGTTCTCTGCGCATCAAAGATCTCGCGCATGACGTTTATATCTATGCCGGGCACCGGGATGAATGTGCCGGTGCGAAACACGATGAGAGCGCCGATGAGAAAGAAAATGCGTCTTCTTAATTCACTCAGGCTACCACCGGAGAGGCTATTGGCTAATTGTGATGCGGAAGGGCCGGCCATGACTATGCTTCTGTTACGCTCTCTATTTTACCGCCGGCTTTTTCGATCGCAGCCTTTGCGCCTTTGGTCACAGAAACGCCACTGACACTAACCGCGCGTGAAATTTCGCCCGAGAGGATAATTTTCGCTTTTTTGGTTCGCGCCGGAACGATGTTCTTCTCAACCAGTGCCGGCAGAGTGATTGTGTCCAGACCAGATAACTCGATTTCGCTTAATCGAACTTCAGCAGAGTACCGTCCAACCCGCGAACTAAAGCCAAATTTAGGCAGGCGCATCTGCAATGGCATCTGTCCACCTTCGAAGCCAACTCGCACGCCGCCGCCGGTACGGGATTTCTGTCCCTTATGACCACGGCCACAGGTTTTTCCAGAACCCGAACCAATGCCACGACCAACGCGTTTGGCTGCTTTATTCGAACCCTTCGCGGGTTTTAAACTATTCAGGTACATTATGCTTCCTTTACATTTAGTAGATACCGCACCTTGTTGATCATACCCCTGTTTTCGGGTGTATCGATCACTTCAACTGTCTGGTGCATGCGTCTCAGACCCAGGCCCGCGACACAGGCCTTGTGAGAAGCCAACCTGCCATGCTTGCTACGGATCAGGGTAACGCTAACTTTACCGGTTGCTGGCTTAGCGGTAGGCTTGACTTCAGGCTTAGCCGCTGTCTTCTTCACTGCCGCTTCCGCCCCGGGTTTAGCTGCCTTTTTAACCACTTTCTTAACTGCGGGTTTAGGCGCCTTTTTAGCGGCTGTTTTAGGTGTTGCTTTATCTTCGGCCATGATGACTAACCTGCAATCTCTTCAACTGTTTTGCCACGCTTGGAGGCTATATCTTCTGGCGACTTCATATTTTGCAGGCCGCTGATAGTTGCCCGCACCAGGTTAATTGGATTACGTGATCCATTACACTTCGCCAGAACGTTATGCACGCCTACTGCTTCGAATACGGCGCGCATGGCGCCGCCGGCAATAACACCGGTACCTTCAGAGGCGGGCTGCATATACACCTTTGCCGCCCCATGACGGGCGTTCAGTGGGTATTGAAGCGTGCCGTTTTTAAGCGAAACGCTAATCATATTGGCGCGCGCTTTTTCCATCGCTTTTTGAATCGCGAGTGGTACTTCACGCGCCTTGCCGTAACCAAAACCGACCTTACCATTGCCATCGCCTACCACGGTCAACGCGGTAAAGCCGAACTGACGACCACCCTTGACAACCTTGGCGACACGATTAACCGCAACTAGTTTCTCGGTGAAATCGTCGTTCGCATTAGAATTTCTATGATCTGCCATGCTATTCCCCTACCCGAGGCAAATTTAAAATTTTAAACCGTTTTCACGTGCAGAATCGGCCAACGCCTTGATTCTACCGTGATACTTGAATCCGGAGCGATCAAAAGCCACCGCCTCGATTCCAGCCGCTTTCGCTTTTTTCGCGATAACCTGTCCAACCGCTGTGGCCGCATCGATATTACCCGAGTACTTGACCAGTTTCTTGACGTCCGCGGATAAAGTGGAAGCGGAGGCGACAACGCTGCCGGTTTCGCCCGAAAATACCTGGGCATAGGTGTGCCGAGGCGTACGATGTACGGTCAGGCGATCAATACCGAGTGACGCGATCTTGGCGCGAGTACGGCGTGACCGACGTATTCGAGATGCTTTTTTATCCATGATACTTATCCATTACTTAGCTATTTCTTCTTCGCTTCTTTTCTGATGATTTTCTCGTCAGCGTATTTGACACCTTTACCCTTATAGGGTTCGGGTGGCCTAAAGGCGCGAATCTCCGCGCTTACCTGACCTACCTGTTGCTTATTGCATCCGCGCACGGTGAGTTCTGTCGCGCTTGCAGCCTCGATCTCAATACCCTCGGGAACCGCATAGTCGATAGGATGCGAGAACCCCAGAGACAAACTCAGTTTCTTGCCCTGGATCTGGGCACGATAACCAACGCCAACCAGGACCAGTTTTTTCTCGAAACCAGTCGATACCCCGGTGACAATATTATTCACCACTGATCGAATCGTACCGGTGACTGCCATTGACGATTTTTTGTCATCTTTCGGTGAGAAAGTCAGCAGGTTATCTTCATTTTTCACTACAACGCTATCATGCAGGGTTATCGAAAGGCTGCCTTTCGGGCCTTTAACGGAAAGTTCCCGACCGTTGATACTGAGTTCAACGCCGCCTGGCACTTCAACTGGTTGTTTCGCTATTCTGGACATATGACTAACCTAAATACTGGCCTAAACTACTGAACAGATGACTTCACCGCCGTGTCCGGCAGCGCGCGCTTGTTTCTCGGTCATCATTCCACCCGAGGTGGAGATGATGGCGATACCGAGTCCAGCGTTAATCGAAGGCAAATCATCTTTCGACTTAAATATGCGTAACCCGGGTTTACTAATTCGTTTGATACTCTCGATAACCGGCTTGCCCTGGTAATATTTCAGTTCAATCGTGAGCTCTTTCTTGGTGTCGTCAGATGTCATGTAATCACCGATGTATCCTTCATCTTTTAATACCCTGGCAATGTTCACCTTTTGGCTCGAAGACGGCATCGTAACGCTTACCTTATTCGCCTTCTGAGCGTTACGAACTCGGGTCAACATATCTGAAATAGGATCTTGTAAACTCATTTTATTCTCTCTTACCAGCTCGCCTTGACCAGTCCCGGGATATCGCCACGCATCGCGGCCTCGCGGATCTTGTTACGGCATAAGCCAAATTTTCGGTAAACACCGTGGGGTCTTCCGGTAATACGGCAACGATTGTGCTGGCGTACCTCGGATGAATCTCTGGGTAATTTCTGCAAACTATCGACTGCAGCCATTTTTTCTTCCAGGCTGGTTTCAGTGCTCTTGATAGTTGCCTTCAGAGACTTTCTCTTTACAGCGAACTGGGCTACCAGTTTGGTGCGCTTCAGTTCACGCTGTACCATCGAATTTTTTGCCATATTATTTAGCTCGACTGATTTTTGAATGGAAAATTAAACGCAGACAGCAATGCGCGGCCTTCTTCGTGGTTACGCGCGCTAGTGGTAATACAGATGTTCAAACCACGTAGCTTATCGATCTTGTCATAGTCTATTTCCGGGAAAGCAATCTGTTCACTCATTCCCATGTTGTAATTTCCCTGGCCATCGAACGCCTTTGCGCTGAGTCCGCGAAAATCACGAATACGGGGAATCGCGAAATTAACCAGGCGATCCAGAAACTCGTACATCCGGTCCCTGCGCAGGGTGACCTTGCAGCCAATCGGCATGCCTTCACGAAGCTTAAAACCCGCGATTGCTTTTTTCGCGAGGGTAACGACTGGCTTTTGGCCCGCGATCAGGGTCAAATCTTTAACCGCGTGGTCGACAATTTTTTTATCCTGCGATGCCTCGCCTATACCCATATTTAAGGTAATCTTTGTCACCTTTGGAATTTCCATCGGCGATGAGTAGGAAAACTGGCTTTGCAGGTCCTTTGCTACTGTTTCACGATAATATTGTTCTAGTCTGGTCATAAGTTAATACCTTAGATATCAATCACTTCGCCATTCGACTTGAAATAGCGAACCTTTCGATTGTCTTCCAATGTCTTAAACCCGACACGATCACCTTTTTGCGTATTCGGGTTAAACAGCATTACATTGGAACGTTGAATCGGTGATTCCTGATCAATGATGCCGCCACCTTCACCCGAACGTGGATTGCCCTTTACATGCTTTTTCACCATGTTGACGTTTTCCACGAGCAGCCGATTGTCATCGATTTTTTTCAGTACATTGCCTCTCAGGCCCTTGCTGCGGCCCGCGATAACAATCACTTCATCACCTTTTTTAATCTTGTTCATAATCCTGGGTCTCGACTGCTAAAGCACTTCTGGTGCGAGTGAGATAATTTTCATGAACTTCTCACCGCGCAATTCGCGCGTTACCGGGCCAAAAATACGGGTCCCGATGGGTTGCAGGTTATTATTCAAAATAACCGCCGCGTTACCGTCAAATCTGATCAGCGATCCATCGGCTCGGCGCACACCGTCAGCGGTTCGCACCACCACGGCATTATAAACTTCGCCCTTCTTTACCTTGCCGCGCGGAATCGCATCCTTGATACTGACCTTGATAATATCGCCAATCCCCGCATAACGACGCTTTGATCCACCCAGTACCTTGATGCATTGCATCTTTCGCGCACCGCTGTTATCTGCTGCATTCAAAACCGTTTGCATTTGAATCATGACTATCTACCTGCTACGCGCTAGCTGCTTTGTTAACTACCTTTACCAGGGTCCATGACTTGGTCTTGGACACCGGGCGACATTCTGAAATTTGTACAGTATCGCCAATACTGCATTCATTGTTTTCGTCATGAATATGTATCTTGGTCGATTTTTTCACAAACTTGCCGTAAATAGGATGCTTGACCTTGCGCTCAATCAGCACCGTGGCCGATTTCTCCATACGATCACTGATCACAGAGCCTGTCTGGATTCTTAAAACCTTGTCTTCGCTCACAACGTCTTCACTCATGATTCCTTACCACCACGATCGGCATTCATTACTGTCTTTACGCGTGCAATATTTCTGCGCACTTTTTTAAACTGGTCAGGACGTATTGCGTCCGGGTTAATACCTCTTTGCATACGCAGGTTAAACTGTTCGCGTAGCAGCCCGGTCAATTCTTCACGGAGTTCCTGGTCCGTTTTTGAAACTAGTTCTGATGCTTTCATCACATAACCTGCCTGGAAACGAAGGTTGTTTTAAACGGGAGCTTGGCGGCAGCGAGTTTAAACGCCTCGCGCGCAATGACTTCCTGTACGCCTTCCATCTCATACAATACTCGACCCGGCTGTATCTTACAGACCCAGTACTCGACGTTACCCTTACCTTTACCCATCCGAACTTCGAGCGGTTTTTTGGACACCGGCACATCAGGGAATACACGAATCCAGATCTTACCGCCACGCTTGATGTGACGCGTCATGGCACGACGGGCTGCCTCGATCTGACGCGCGGTAATTCTTCCACGTTCAACCGCTTTGAGGCCGTATTCACCGAAACTGACCTTGCTACCAGTCGTAGCCAGACCACGGTTCCTGCCCTTAAACTGCTTCCTGAATTTTGTTCTTTTCGGCTGTAACATAATTAAATCTCTTACTTACCGGCCGGCTTGCTTTTGCCTGAATCTTTCCCATCCAGGTTAAAAACCTCGCCCTTGTAAATCCACACCTTTACACCCAGGATTCCATAGGTTGTGAGTGCTTCAGCAAAACCGTAATCAACATTTGCACGCAGGGTATGCAGAGGCACACGTCCTTCGCGATACCATTCGTTGCGCGCAATTTCCGCGCCGTTTAATCGACCCGATACATTAATCTTGATGCCCTCGGCGCCAATTCGCATGGCGTTGGTTACCGAGCGACGCATCGCGCGACGAAACATGACCCGCCGTTCCAGCTGCGAAGCAACGTTTTCTGCGACCAGTTGCGCGTCGAGCTCGGGCTTACGGATTTCTTCAATATTGATTTTTACGTTATTGATGTGCGCCGATACTAACGAGGCCACTTCAACACGCAGTTTCTCAATATCCTCGCCCTTCTTTCCGATAATGATACCGGGACGGGCCGAGTGGATCGTAACCGAAACTGCCTTGGCCGGACGTGAAATCTGAATCCTGCTTACTCCCGCCTGCGAAAGCTTGTTACGCAGGAACTCGCGAATCTTCAGATCTTCAGCGAGAAAATCTGCAAAATCTGAAGAATCCGCATACCATTTGGAGGTCCAGTCGGTCGATATGCCGAGACGAAAACCCGTTGGATGAACTTTTTGCCCCATCGTTGCCTCTTTAACTATCCGCAACGGTCACGGTAATGTGACTGCTACGCTTTAAAATTCGATTACCACGTCCCTTGGCACGTGCCCGCATACGTTTCATAGATGGCCCCTGGTCAACACAAATTGCCGAAACCTTGAGTTCGTCAATATCCGCACCATCATTGTGCTCCGCGTTTGCGATTGCCGATTCCAATACTTTTCGTATCATCACCGCGGCCTTCTTATTGCTAAAATTCAATAAGGTCAGCGCCTTATCTACTTCCATGCCGCGGACCTGGTCTGCAACCAGACGGCATTTCTGCGCTGAAATTTTAGCGTGACGATGTTTTGCGCTGGTTTGCATAACCCCTACCTATCTCTTCACTTTTTTATCAACAATATGACCGCGGTAAGTCCGTGTCAGGGAAAATTCACCCAGCTTGTGACCTACCATATTTTCATTGATCAAAACCGGCACATGCTGCCTGCCGTTATGAACAGCGATTGTCAAACCAACCATTTCCGGCAACACCATTGATCGTCTGGACCAGGTTTTGATCGGACGTTTGTTGTTAGTCGCAACCGCATCAAGTACTTTTTTGAGCAGGTGTTGATCGACAAACGGGCCTTTACGTAATGAACGCGGCATCAATAATTACCTCTTATTCCTTCTGCGCACGATTAACTTATCAGTGCGTTTATTTGAACGTGTTTTAAATCCCTTGGCTGGCGTACCCCAGGGTGAAACCGGGTGGCGACCACCTGATGTGCGGCCTTCTCCACCACCATGCGGGTGATCTACCGGATTCATCGCGACACCACGTACCGTGGGTCGAACACCTCTCCAGCGGGTGGCGCCGGCCTTACCCAGTGAACGCAGGCTATGCTCGCCATTGCCGACTTCACCGATAACGGCACGACAGTCAGCCAGCATTTTTCGCATTTCGCCAGAGCGTAATCTGAGTGTTGCATAAGTACCTTCACGGGCAACATATTGAGCCGAAGTACCTGCTGAACGCGCTATCTGCGCACCCTTACCCGGCTTTAATTCAACACAATGAACGGTCGAGCCCACCGGCATGTTGCGCAAGGGCATACAGTTACCGGTTTTAATGCCAACATCTTCACCCGAACGCACAAGGCTACCTTCGGCCAGTCCTTTCGGAGCGATAATGTAACGTCTTTCACCATCCATATATCTGAGTAGTGCAATATGTGCACTACGGTTCGGATCGTATTCGAGGCGTTCAACAACCGCATCGATACCATCCTTGTTGCGCTTGAAATCGATTTGACGGTAACGCTGCTTATGCCCGCCGCCGATATGGCGAGTGGTAATGCGCCCCGCGTTATTACGACCGCCTGTCTTCGATTTCTTCTCTACCAGTGCCGCAAAAGGCTTACCTGTATGGAGCCCGGGTGTTTTAACCGAAACTACGAAGCGACGTCCTGGTGAAGTAGGTTTTGCTTTGATGAGTGCCATGATTTTCTATGCGCCTATCGATGCAAGATCAATTTCATGACCCTGCTCTAGTGAAACATACGCCTTTTTCCAGTCCTTGCGGCTACCTTTACGCGCGCCCATACGCTTGCTTTTTCCATTTACATTGACGGTGCGTACCTCGGCGACCTTTACGCCGAACAACTGCTCTACCGCCGCCTTAATTTCAGGCTTCTTCGCATCGGTCGCTACTTTGAACACATGCTGGTTAGCCGAATCTCCAAGAAGCGCCGCTTTTTCAGAAATATGCGGTGATTTCAGGATGTGAAAAACTCTTTCATCATTCATGCCAAACGCTCCTCAAGCTTTTTCAGCGCGGCCTGGTCGATAACCACGTGCTCCTGCTGAACCAGGCTTAATGGATCGACAATTGCCACATCCATTACCTGTATATTGGGAATATTCCTGGCTGCCAGGTAAACCGTCGAGTCGAGGCCATCGGTCAGGATTAACGCATCGCTTACGCCAATCTCTTTTAGCCTTGTATTCATTGCCTTGGTTTTAGCTTCGCTTACGCCAAGTTCACTGATCAGGATCAAACGTTGCTGCCTTATCAGTTCGGATACAAGGCTACGCATGCCAACACGGTACATCTTCTTATTCAGTTTCTTGCTGTAATCTCTCGGGCTAGCCGCGAAGGTTACGCCGCCGGAACGCCAGATCGGGCTTCTGATAGTACCGGCGCGCGCGCGTCCGGTACCCTTTTGGCGCCACGGCTTGGCGCCGCCGCCGCTGGCGGCTGCACGGTTTTTCTGCGCTTTGGTTCCCGCACGGGCACCGCTCATGTAGGAAACTACGAGCTGGTGTACCAGGGCCTCATTGTACCCTGCGGCAAAAGCATCGTCGGATACAGATACTTTTTCCTTTGAATTATGAATTATCAGGTCCATTACGACTACTCTCTTATTGCTTGACCGCGGGGCGAATAATCACGTCACCGCTCTTCGCACCTGGAACCGGACCCTTGATCAGCACCAGGTTCCGCTCCGTATCGACACGCACGACTACCAGATTCTGCGTTGTACAGTTTGCCGCTCCCATATGGCCCGACATTTTTTTGCCCTTGAAAACACGGCCCGGGGTCTGGTTCTGACCGATCGATCCATTAGAGCGATGCGAGATAGAATTACCATGGGTTGCGTCCTGCATGGTGAAGTTATGACGTTTCACGCCGCCCTGGAAACCCTTACCCTTGCTAACCCCGGCAACGTCAACAATCTGACCCTGCTCGAATAAATCTACTTTAATTTCGGCGCCGAGCTCCAGTTCATCGACCGAGTCAACCCGAAATTCCCAGGCGCCACGGCCCGCCTCTACACCAGCCTTTCGATAGTGACCAGCCATTGGTTTAGTCACACGATTTGCACGACGCGAACCGGTAGTAACCTGCACGGCAGTATAGCCGTCGGTTTCAACGGTTTTTATCTGTGAAATGCGATTGGGTTCAACCTCAATGACGGTTACCGGAGTCGATACTCCATCGTCAGAGAAAACCCGGGTCATTCCAACTTTACGTCCTACCAGACCGAGAGACATTTTTAACCTCTATCAATTACCTAAACTACTGATTTAAATAGCTTTTTTCAAGCACGCGGCCTGATACGGAAAGTCCGTACCAGGCCGCGAGGGCGCGCACTATAACAGAATAAATCTATTTAGTTAAGCTTAATTTGCACATCCACGCCGGCCGCCAGATCGAGCTTCATGAGCGCGTCTACGGTCTTGTCAGTCGGGTCAACAATATCCATCAAACGCTTGTGCGTTCTGATTTCATATTGGTCCCGTGCATCCTTATTCACATGCGGTGAAATTAGGATGGTGAAACGCTCTTTGCGCGTCGGTAAAGGAATAGGTCCCTTAACGCGTGCACCGGTGCGTTTCGCTGTTTCAACGATCTCCGCCGCTGAACGATCAATCAGACGATGATCGAAAGCCTTGAGGCGGATACGGATAGTTTGATTAGTAGCCATTTTTATTACTCTATAATTTTAGATACGACACCGGCACCCACGGTGCGGCCGCCTTCACGGATTGCAAATCGCAGTCCATCTTCCATTGCGATAGGGGCTATCAGTGTCACTTCCATCTTCACATTGTCACCAGGCATCACCATTTCAACACCCGATGGCAGTTCACAGGCACCCGTTACATCCGTGGTGCGGAA